>DNNJ01000339.1:0-132 GCA_003487955.1 Clostridiales bacterium
GAAATAGAAACTATGAATGAATAACACCCATTCTCTGGTGTGAAACTGACGAGAAATGGGTGTTATTCATTTTTATATTAGTGGACATTAAATTGGGGACATTCCTCGTGCCCGCAAAGACTAAGTACGGGG
>DNNJ01000339.1:485-29623 GCA_003487955.1 Clostridiales bacterium
TTCCGCTGCTAAGAGGTGTGTCCCCATACCTCTAAAACAAATCCCTTTTTGCCAGTATAAATCCTACAAAAACTGATGTCAATATTGAAATACCAATTATTGTCCAGAAGCCAAAAGGAGAATTTGCAAAGGGGATATTAATTACATTCATTCCGAAAAAGCCTGAAAACATAGTCGGAATTGCCATTAATATAGTTATGGATGTCAACAGCTTCATGACAATATTTAAATTATTTGATATAAGAGATGCAAATGCATCCATTGTACCGCTTAAAATTCCGCTATAAATCGTAGCCATCTCAATAGCCTGTTTATTTTCAATAATTACATCTTCCAATAAATCTTCATCCTCGGTATATTTTTTGATTATATTGATTCTAAGAATTTTTTCCAAAACTATTTGGTTCCCTTTAAGAGAAGTATTAATATATACCAAAGACTTCGATAAATCCAAGAGCTGTATAAGCTCCTTGTTTCTCATTGATTGATGCAGCTTCTCCTCGACATAATTGCTCATTTTGTCAATTTGTCTTAAATAAAGTAAATATCTTTGTGCATTCTTATATAATATTTGATATAAGAAACGATATTTTTTATATGTGTAGAAAGTACGAATGCTGTTTTTTACAAATTGATCAAGTACAATTGAATTTTTTAAACATACAGTTATTATGTTTTTGTCGGTAATTATAATTCCAAGAGGCAGTGTTTCATAAATAATATGCTCATCTTGTTTTTCAATATACGGTGTATCCACCAAGATTAAAACTTGATCCTCTTCCGTTTCTAAACGAGCACTTTCCTCGTCGTCCAAGGCTGCCCTTAAAAGGTCTCCCTCAATAGACAGCTCATTTTCAATAAAGTCCAATTCTTCAGTTGTAGGATTAACCAAGTTAATCCAAGCACCATCTTCAATTTTTTCCAGCTTGAACAGGGTGTTTTCGATTGATTTGAATACATCAAGCATTTTTCACCTCAATTTAATAATAGATTTTCTCTATTACTAAATTGGATTCTTACCTCTTAGTAATAGAGAGTTCAGTTTATAGATTCGACCTTAGGGACCTCGTCCATTACTTCACATCCTTTTCTATTTTTACTGCATTTATCACTATATTATATTTCACAATGTTTTGCAAGTCAATTATACTCGCAATTTGAAGATAATGCACATAATTTTTACGTTAATGGAAAAGATATTAATAAATGAATAGTATTTTCCCGTTTCTCATTAAATTTAGTATAGAAGGTGATTATTTGCCCGCAAGTTCTGTTACAAGAGTTAAAGGAGCAGTTGAAGGCTGTGTTGGGAAAAAGGTAAAATTTAAGCTGAAAAAAGGTAAAAGCAGGTCTCAATTCAGTGAAGGAGTAATTTTAGACACTTATCCTTCAATATTTACAGTCTTCGTTGAAAAAAAGGACCATCAAAGGATTGTGTCATTTAATTATATAGATATTCTAACAAATAATGTTGAATTTTATATTTGTGATGATAAGGAGACAAGAATTGGATAGCACACATAGTTAATAGCGAAACTCTTAGTTTATTAAAAAATTATTAATAATTAAGTTTCGCTATATTTTTTTGCAAAAATTTGATATACTGCAAAGGAACCAAGACAATAAAAATATTCCAAATACTATTCTGGAGCAGAAATGAAATTATTTTCTAAATTGACAGGTCTTTTATTCTTAGCTTCAATTATTCTTTTTTTATATGCGAGATTAATTGAACCGGTACTATTAACAGTTAAATATGAAAATATACACAGCAATTTTGTAAATGATAAAAGTGATAATATTAAAATAATACAATTTTCAGATACCCATTTATCTGAATTTTTTGGTGTAAAGAATTTAAAAAAGGCAGTTAATAAAATAAATAATCAAAACCCGCATATTGTTGTTTTTACAGGGGATTTGATAGAACAATACAATGAATATGAAGATAAAGACAACATACATGAAATATGGGAAGTTTTAAGCAAAATAAATGCTCCTTTAGGAAAGTATGCTGTTTATGGCAACCATGATTACGGCGGTGGCGCAGAAAGAGCATATAAGAAAATAATGGAGAACAGCGGATTTCAAGTACTTTCAAATGAAAATGCAAAAATCGAAGAATACAATATCAATATAATAGGGATGGACGATTCAATTTTTGGTACCTTTGACAAAGAAGTTATAGTCAACTTTTTGGATGAAGATTATTTTAATATAATACTAAGCCATGAACCTGATGCGTCGGAACATTTTCTTGAATATAACGCAGATTTGTTTTTAACCGGCCACAGCCATGGAGGTCAAATAAACCTGCCATTTATTAATTACACTCCGCCCTTGGCACAAAAGTATGTGAGGGGGATGTATGAGGTTGATAATTACAGGCAGACGAAAATATATGTCAATGTAGGGTTGGGAACATCAACATTACCTATGCGTTTTATGGCAACACCTGAATTGACGGTTATTACTCTAAATGCTATACTTGATTATAACCCTGATTAAGCGAGATAGGATGACTTGGAGGGAAATAAAGGAGTATAATGATTTTGATGTTGAGTATTTTAACGGAAGATTCAAATATTAAAAAAAAATAAGACATAGTGGGACATGCATTAATTGCATACAGGAGGTTAACAATATTGACAAAAGAATTATCATTGGGAACAACACTTATATTAATTTATATTATAGGATATATAGGGTATATCATTTTTAAAAAAATTAAAATTCCTGCTGCCGGAATAATCGGCTCTTTAGTTGCCAATGCAGCTGTCTCTTTATTAGGTGTTAACTTTGCAGAATTACCGGTATTTATCAGTGTTTTACTCCAAATAACAATAGGCATTATAGCAGGATCACAATTCAGCAAGGAGAGGAACAAACAAATAAAGGCGTTGGGTTTACCCAGCTTATTAGCTGCGTTTTGGGCAGTAGCAGTTGGATTGATTTTAGGATTTTTATTATTTATATTAGCGGATGTTGATATAGGAACAGCCTTTTTTGCTGCAGCACCGGGCGGCATGTCAGAAATGAGTTCCCTTGCAATGATGTATGGTTTCGATGTGCCGACAGTAGTTCTTTTGCAGTTTTTAAGGATAGCAATGGTATATTTTTCAATACCTTTGGTTGCTTCTTATTTTGCTAAAAAGTCAGACGGTAGTACAAAGATAGTACATAATAAAGATAATGAAGTAAATCCTGAATGCGAGGAGAATAGTTACCCGTTAATTTTTACAATTTTTATTGGAGCGGCTGCAGGTTTAATTGCTTGGAAAACAAATATTCCGGGTGGAGCTATAGTCGGTTCACTGGTTGCAGTTGGAGCATGCAAGTCATCAGGCGTTAATTTAAAAACAATGCCTAAAAAGCATATTTCAATTTATCAAATCGGTTTAGGTGCATCTTTGGGATTGACATTTACACCGGAAGTAGCAAGCTCAATATCAGGAATGCTTGGCATTATTGTGTTATTTTCATTTTTAACTGTTCTTAACGGTATTATTTTAGGGATAATTATGCACAAGAAGTTTGGCATAGACTTAACCACTTCTTTGCTTGCATGTGCTATGGCAGGTGTATCACAAATGAGTGCCATAGCATTGGAAATGGATGCGGATTCCGTTGTAGTCAGTATAATTCAGACAATACGTTTAACTTCAATACTTTTAATTTTTCCTCCAATAGTTTTATATTTTATTGGATAAGTAATAAATTACTCAAACATTAATTATTAACGGTACTGTTAAATTAAGAAAACAGGTATGGGACACACTAAAAGAAGGCTTTGTTATGGTAACAAAGCCTTCTAATGCTTCATTTTACTTGGCCGGGACTTTTATTATTTGATCTGGATAAATCAAATGAGGATTTACAATATTGTTGTATTCAGCTAATTCCTGATAAGTTAAATTATATTGTGCTGCTATTTTCCATAAAACATCTCCGGGAACAACTATGTAAATTACTTCTTCCACAACAGGTTCAGGTTCAACAGGAGCAGGTTCAACAGGAGTCGGCTCAACAGGTTCAGGTTCTTCAACAACAACTTCCAACACTTTAATTCTTCCTGAAACTTCACTGCCGGCAGTTCCATTGGTTACAAGATAGTTCTGTATTATTTCCTCATATGTACCGAATATTGTTTGAGTATCATATTTTGCCAACATTGCATAACCGTCTCCGCCGGCTGACATAAAGTCATTTATTGCAACTGTGTATTCTTTTGTTTCATCAAATGCTTCTCCGCCTACCGTTATTTCCATAACCTTGGAATCTACCGGCTGAGCAGGGTCAAATGTAAATTCAAGCCCGCTTACCTGCAAGAATGCACCCTTTGCAGCAGGATAATCGCTTACAGACCATTCAAGCATTGCTTTCAGGTCAGCGCCTGTAATTTTCTTTACTTCAATTGTATTTCCGAATGGGAATATAGCTGCTATCTTACCTTTTGTTATTTCACCTACAGGTATATCTTCTCTTATTCCGCCGCCGTTTACAAATGCAATATCAGCACCTGTAGCATCCCTGGCTGCATCAGATGAAAGATTTCCAAGATTTGTTTCTTTGGTTCTTACATTCTCTCTTACACCGTCTAAATATATGTCTGTAGTTGCTATTACTTCAGTAAAAGCAGGGTCATTTTCAGGTTTAATTGTTTCAATAAATGCTGCTAATTCAGGGTCAGCAACTGTTTCTGCAGTATCTGCGGCTGCAAGCAGTCTTGCTGCCATACTTACAACTTCACCGTTTTGAATTTCTATGTCAACAAAACCTAAGTTTTTACCATAGTTTTCTGTTTGAGCTATTAATGTATTATTTTCTAACTGGCCGGTTGCTAACAGTGAATGGCTGTGTCCGTCAATTATCAAATCGATTCCTTCTACAGCTTGAGCCAGAGCTTTAGAAGTTATAGATGAGCTTTCATCAAGCCCTAAGTGTGCCAATGCTATTATAACATCAGTTTTGTCTTTAAGCTCATCCACCATTTCTTTTGATACCTCTACAGGATCTTCAAATGTTAAACCCGGAACATTGGTTGGATTAGTTAGAATTGCTGTATCAGGAGTAGAAAGACCGTAGATACCAACCTTAACTCCGCCTACTTCTTCAATAACGTATGGAGTAAAAACATATTCCCCTTTTTCATCAACAATGTTTGCACTTAACATACCTACCTGAGACATATCTCTTAATTCAAACAATCTGTCTTTGCCGTAATTAAAGTCATGGTTTCCTAAGGTCAAGTAATCATAACCTGCAGCTTCCAATACCTTAATTGCATTTTCTCCTTTGGAGATATTTACAATCGGCATACCGTGAAGAGTATCCCCTGCATCAAGAACCAATGTGTTAGGATTTGCTTCCTTGGCTTCCTTAATTAAAGCAGCTATTTTTGCAAAACCTATAACCCCGTTATAGCTGTCCTCTACTAATCTTGCATGGGTGTCATTAGTGTGAATAACAGTAATTTTTACGGTTTCAGCATCTTCTGCAAATACAAAGCTGAAACTGCCAAGAATAAGTAATGCTACCAATACTAAACTTAATACTTTTTTCATCAAAATTCCCTCCTCTTTTTTATGTAAGACATACATATATTATACAGTCAGAGGGATGGAATTTCAAGACAACTTTTGCATAATTTTCATGACGCAGCTTTGTGTCTTTATTATTCCACGAGTGAACAGTAACATATACTACCTTAAATTGTAATGAATGGAATTTAATTTTTCAATTTTTCAATTTACGTAAAAAATATCTTAAAATTGTTGACAAGAACATTAAATTTTTATATTATGTATACAAATTAATAATTACGTTGAAGAGGAATAGTATATATACATGGTCAATAGAGAGAAAATCATTGGTGAAAGGTTTTTGGCCCCCTGTATTTTGAACCCGCCTTGGAGTATTTTGAGAGTAACAACTCAAAGGGAAAATCCCTTATAAAAATGAGAGCTGTGTATTAATAAGCAGCATTAGAGTGGTACCGCGGATATCCGCCTCTTGGTTTTAAGAGGCGGATTTTATGTATGACCTAACCCCATTTATTAGAGGTATGGGGACACATCTCTACTACGAGGAAAGTCTATGCGGGCTGAGGAATGTCCCCGAATAGGATTTTTCAGAAAAATGGCTGGTAGGTCAACCGCAAAGAATGCCAAATTTGTTCGACGTAAGGAGCAAACAAATTTGAGGCATTCCCCTGCGAATGAAAGGAGAAAAAATGGCTAAGAAAGAAAAAGAATTTGTAAAAGAAATAACACCTATGGAAGAAGACTTCAGCAGGTGGTATACAGATGTAATTATGAAAAATGAACTGGTTGACTATTCGCCTGTAAAAGGTTTTATGGTCATCAGGCCTTACGGATATGCTTTATGGGAAAAAATTCAAGAATATGCAGATGAAAAGTTCAAAGCAACCGGTCATAAGAATATGTATTTTCCTTTGTTGATTCCTGAAAGTTTGTTAAATAAGGAAAAGGAACATGTGGAAGGATTCGCTCCTGAAGTTGCTTGGGTTACACACGGCGGAGATCAGGAATTAAGCGAAAGATTAGCAGTAAGACCAACATCTGAAACAATAATATGCACTATGTACGCAAAATGGCTTAATTCATACAGGGATTTGCCATATTTGTATAACCAGTGGTGCAGCGTTGTAAGATGGGAAAAAACAACAAGACCATTTTTAAGAACATCCGAATTCTTGTGGCAGGAAGGCCACACTTTACATGAAACCGAAGAGGAAGCCCAGGCAGAAACTCTGCAAATGCTTGATATATACAGACAGGTAGCTGAAGACTTAATGGCTATGCCTGTTGTTACAGGACTAAAAAGTGACAAGGAAAGATTTGCAGGTGCAAAATCAACATACACAATGGAAGCATTGATGCATGACGGCCAAGCACTGCAGGCAGGAACTTCACATAATTTGGGGCAGCATTTCTCTAAAGCCTTTGAAATTAAATTTCAGGGGAGAGACGGGAAAGAACAATATCCGTATCAAACATCATGGGGCAGCTCCACAAGACTTATCGGCGGCTTGATAATGGTTCATTCCGACAACAGGGGACTGGTACTGCCTCCAAAGATAGCACCTGTACAGGTTGTAATAATTCCAATAGCACAAAAAAAAGAAGGCGTTCTTGAAAAAGCAAATGAATTATATGATACATTAAAAGCAAAAGGAATAAGAGTGGAGCTTGATGACAATACAGAATATTCACCGGGCTGGAAATTCAATCAATACGAAATGAAGGGCTATCCTATACGTATTGAAATAGGGCCTAGGGATATTGAAAATAATCAGGCGGTAGCAGTTAGGCGGGATAAGTTGGAGAAAGAAAATTTATCTCTTGACAATATTGAAGACAGTATAGCTGAAATGCTTAACGCAATGCAGACTGAGCTTTTTGAAAAAGCAAAAGCCCACAGAGAAGCCCACACTTATATAGTTAAAGACTATGAACAATACAAGAAAGAGCTTCCTTACCGTCCCGGATTTGCAAAAATGATGTGGTGCGGTGAAAGAGAATGCGAAGATAAATTAAAAGAAGAAACCGGTGCAACAATCAGATGCATTCCCTTTGAACAGGAAAACTTAGGAGACAAATGCCATATCTGCGGGAAACCCGCAAAACATATGATTTATACAGCACGAGCATACTAAAAGATGCCCTAACCCCGTTTATCAAAGGAATGGGGACACACCTCATAGATTAGGGATAGTCTTGTGGGTAGAGGAATGTCCCCGAATATGATTTCTGAGAAATGGTTGGTAGGTCATTCGCAACGAATTCCCGAAATATACGACCAGAGGGAGTAAATATTTCGGTGAATGAGACTGCGAGATGCCCTAACCCCATGGAGAACCTTAGCTATGTTTAAAATGACAAGACTATCATTTTAACCGAGCCGAAGGTCTCTTTTTTATTTTTTTATTAAAAAACTCATTATTTAATTATTGACAGCATAAACTATATTTGATACACTATGTAAGTAGTCACTTACATAAGAAGGCGGGAATAAAATGGATAAACCAAGAATCCGGATGAATAAGGATGACAGAAGGGCTCAAATACTTGATTCTGCTTTAGAAGTATTTGTTGAAAGGGGATACAACGGTGCGACTACTCAAGACATTGCTAAAGCATCAAATATATCCGAAGTAACATTGTTCAGATATTTTTCTTCTAAACAAGAAATTTATATGGAAGCTGTAGAGCCTATAATTATTAATACTTTACAGGATTCCATCCATACATCAAAGAATTTAAGCCCAAAGGAAAAACTAAGCTATATAATTATTGAAAGAATCAAGCTTATTTCTAAATATCACAAGGTTGTGAGATTGATACTAATGGAAAATCAAGTTAATCCTGAATTAGGCGATTTAAATTATATTAAAATGATTTATGATTTATTAAAAAATTCAGTTAATAAGATGGGAGTGAAATTTACTAATAATGAACATGCCATAAGAGTATTGATGGGCAGCATATTATCCTTTTTATATTTACCTGAATCAAATGAAGATTCTATAGAACAATTTGTTAATAGTATCATTGATAATATTTATATAAAGGAGGTCTGAAATGGCAAGCAAACGTAAAACAATCCAAGCTGTAACATTAATAATTTTTCTTGTATTGATGTTTTTGGGTAAGATTCAGCTTTGGATGGCAGTATTTTTAGGAGGATTATTATTATCTACAGTAAGGGGAAGGTTGTATTGCGGTTATCTATGTCCTATAAATACCGTAATGGAAGCAGTAGACAATGATGCTGCCAAAAGAAAAAGAAACAGGTTAAAAACTCCGAATTGGGCAAAAAACAATATAGTCAGAATAGGGGTATTGGTTCTTTTTGTTGTAACATTTATTTTTATACAAAAAACAGGCAAGAAACTGCCTGTATTACCTGCATTATTTGCAATTGGTATTTTATTGACTGTATTTTTCGAACCATCCTTTTGGCATAGATATCTGTGCCCCTATGGAACACTGTTTTCATTTTTTTCTAAGAAAAATAAAGCCGGATATACTATAGCAGAAGAAGACTGCATCAAATGTGGAATTTGTGTTAAAAATTGCCCTGCTGATGCAATAATCCAAGAAGAAAAAGAAGTTCCGATTATATTTAAAAATGATTGCATAGTATGTGGAAAATGCCGGGAAGTATGCCCGACAAAATCCATATCCTATAAGGGACAATCAACACAAACCGTATAGAATTCTCTTCAGGTTCATTTAGCTGCAAAATGGAGTACGCAGGCTTTGATTTGAGCAAAATTTCAATTAATGTGTGAAATATATTTAGAAAAAGATGATTTTTAAGTAGAATATGCTCGAAATTTCAAGTAATGTGTAGAATATCTGAATTTAATACAGCACAAATCACACATTACTTGAAATTTTGCACATTTTGTTATATAGATGTTTTGTCAGGCAGTTTCACACAAGGTCCCTTGACAGCTATCTATGCCTTTTTGTGAGTTCTTTCTGCAGCTCATCAATAGTTACCCCTTCACTGACCATGAGAACCAGGGAATGGTAAATTAAATCGCAAATTTCATAAATAAGCTCTTCTTTGTTTTTATTTTTTGCTGCTATTATTACTTCGCTGGTTTCCTCTCCGACTTTCTTCAATATTTTATCAAGTCCTTCATTAAACAAATAGTTTGTGTAAGAGCCTTCCTTCGGGTTATCTCTCCGGTTTTGTATTTGGCAGTATACCTTATTAATAATTGATTTATCAGCTATATCGTCTTCGTAAACTTTATTGAAAAAACATGAGTATGCTCCCGTGTGGCATGCATTCCCAACCTGTTCTACCTTCAGCAAAATCGCATCTGCATCACAATCATAGTAGAAACCCTTTAAATGCTGGACATGCCCCGATGTTTCTCCTTTTCTCCATAAACAATTACGGCTTCTTGAGAAATAACAACCCCTTTTTTCCTCCAATGTTATTTTTAGTGCCTCTTTGTTCATATATGCAATCATAAGTACTTCATTTGTTATATAATCCTGTGTTACTGCAACAATCAAACCTTTTTCATCAAATTTTACTTCATTCAATAGTTTTTCAATTTCCATTTTTTTTATCACCTTTCATTATCTGTCACCCTGTTGTTTTGTCATCCTGCTGTTTTGTCATCCTGAGTGAAACGAAGGATCTCATCTTTTAAATTCTGAGATCTCGCAGTCTTATTTCACTCCGTTATCTCTCAAGTATTTTTTCAGTTCAGGTATTTTTATTTCTCCAAAATGAAATACTGAAGCTGCGAGCACGCCGTCTACAGCTGCATATTTAATGGCATCCAAAAAGTGCTCATACTTTCCTGCACCTCCGGATGCAATAACCGGAACATTCACAGTATCCGTTATTTTTTTCAAGAACTCCAAATCATATCCGTTTTTCATACCATCCTCATCAATGCTGTTTACAACAATTTCTCCGGCTCCCAATTCCACACCTCTTTTAGCCCACTCAACAGCATCTAATGAAGTTTTTTCTTTTCCTCCTTTGATATAGACGCTCCATGAGCCCTCTTCATTTCTTTTTACATCCATTGCCAATACAACACACTTATTACCATAGAGTTCTGCTGCTTCTTTTATTAAATCGGGAGTTTTAACGGCAGCAGAATTAATAGATATCTTATCTGCGCCGCTGTCTAAAACATACTTGAAATCTTCAATCGTAGAAATTCCTCCTCCCACGCAAAACGGGATATTTATTTCAGCAGCAACTCTTTTTACAAATTCGAGAGAAGTTTTCCTGCCTTCAACTGATGCGGTAATATCATAAAACACTAACTCATCTGCTCCTGAATCACTGTAGTATTTGCCCAATTTAACCGGATCATCAACATCTTTAATATCTTCAAATTTAGTTCCCTTAACAACTCTTCCATTTATTACGTCTAAGCAGGGTATTATTCTTATTGCCATTTTTCTCCTCCTGATAATTATTACATCTTTGTTATCTTTAATCCATGTGTAAAGTCTAATCTGCCATCGTATAAGGCCTTTCCGATAATTGCTCCGTACAAGTTCATTTCTCTTAGTCGTTTTATGTCCTCCAAGGTTGTGACACCTCCGGATGCAATTATATTTATGCTTGTTTTTTCTGATAATACTCTGTATATGTCGAAATTCGGACCTGAAAGCATTCCATCCTTTGAAATATCCGTGTAAACAATAGTTTTTATTCCGATGGATTCCAATACTCCGCATATTTCTATTGAATCCACATTTCCTACTGTCTGCCATCCTCTTGTTGCAACCTTACCGTTTAATGCATCTATGGAAACAGCTATATGCTCCTTGTAATCCTTAACAAGCTCTGCAAGAAGCTCTATGTTTTCAATTGCCATGGTGCCTACAATAACTCTGTCAACACCTACATTCAACAAATTCTTTATTCTTTCCTCACTTCTGATTCCTCCTCCTGTCTGCATGGGAATGGATATTGCTTTGGCTATTTTTTCAATTGATTTTCTGTTTTGGTAACCTTCATTTTTAGAACCGTCCAAATCAACTACATGAAGGTATTCTGCCCCCATTGACTCCCACTTTTTCGCCATTTCTACAGGGTCGTCGGAATACACATTTACGTTGTCAAATTTTCCCTGAGTAAGCCTTACACACTTGTTGTCCTTAATATCAATTGCAGGGAACAGTATCATCACAAAGCCCCCTTTGTGGACTGAAGGCTGTCGGATGTTATTTCCACCGCTTTTTTCATTGCTCTTCCAAACCCCTTGAATACCGCTTCTATTTTATGGTGGTCATTCTCACCATACATTAGTTCTATATGCAGGTTGCACAGGCAGTTATTTGCAAATCCTTGGAAGAATTCCTTAAAGTCCTCCGTTGCCATGGTTCCTATTTGTTCTCTTTTAAAACATAGATTGTAAACCAAGTAAGGTCTGCCGCTTAAGTCTAGAACAACTCTTGCCAATGATTCATCCATGGGCAGATACGCGGCTCCGAATCTTTCAATGCCCTTTTTATCGCCCAAAGCTTTTGTGAATGCTTGACCTAATGCTATTCCTACATCTTCTGAAGTGTGATGGGTATCTGAATTTAAATCTCCTTTGCACTTGATATATAAATCGAACTTTCCATGAAAACCGAACAAAGTCAGCATGTGGTCGAAAAATCCCACACCCGTATCAATTTCCGTTATTCCGCTTCCATCCAAATTTAAATCGATTTGAACTTCTGTTTCTTTTGTATTTCGTGATACTGTAACCTTTCTCATTTTCTACCTCCAAACTTTTTTCGTTACTGTTCACTTATATAATAATAATAATTTCTTTAGCTCTTCAATTAATATTTCATTTTCTTCCTTATTACCGACTGTTATGCGGTAATAGTCATCATTGAACTTTCTTATTAATATTCCTCTTTCCATGAGCTTTTCAAACAAATTTTGTATGGGCGGCTTTACAAATAAAAAGTTAGCTCCTGAAGGATACACCAAGAAATTCAATTTTTTTAACTCACAGCTTAGCTCTTCTCTTCTGTTTTTTACACTTGATATATAATCACTGACTCTGCCGGAATTTTTTAGAGCCAGCTCTGCTGCATATTGAGATAATATATTTACATTATAAGGCAGCTTAACCTTCCAGATGTATTTCACTGTTTTTTCTGCAGCTATCAGGCACCCGACTCTAAGCCCCGCCAGTCCGAAGGCTTTGGACATTGTCCTCATTACAATTAAATTTTCATAATCATTAATCAATCCCACAGCCGAATTCTCCGAAAAATCAGCATAGGCTTCATCTAAAATGACCAAAGAGTTTTTAACATTTTCCAAAAGCTTAATAACATCCGCAATCGGTGTTAGATACCCTGTAGGGTTGTTTGGATTGCAGAGTATAATAATTTTCGGGTTCTGAATTTTTGCTTCTTCTATCAGCTTATCTATATTTTGTGAAAAGTCATTTTCCGAATCTACACCCACATATTTAGCAGAGCATAAATCACAGTAGGTCTTGTACATGCTGAAGGAAGGAACAAAACTCATTACCTTGTCGCCTTTTTCGCAGTAAGCATTTATAACCGTATTAATAATCTCGCTGGAGCCGTTTCCAACCATGATGTTTTCAGCCCTGCATCCATAATATGATGACATTTTTTCTCTTAATATGCTGCAGTCGCTGTCGGGGTATAAGTTTGGTTTGAAACTGGCTATTTTAAGTCCATCCTTAAGCAAATAATTGTTTCCCTCATTTGCATCAAGCTTTACCCTGCAATCCACATTGTTTACAAAATAAGCCTCGATTTTTTCCGCACTTTTCTTTAACTTAATCATTGTCAGCATCTCTTTTCATTCTTATTTTTATTGCATTTGCATGACCTGTCAGGCCTTCATTTTCAGCGAATCTCACAATGTGCCCGCTGTTTTCAAGCAAAGCCTGCCTGCTGTAATAAATCAGGGAAGTCTTCTTTATAAAGTCGTCTACACTAAGACCTGACGAAAACTTGGATGTTGAGCTTGTAGGCAGTGTGTGATTCGGACCTGCAAAATAGTCTCCCACAGGTTCAGGACTGTTTTCTCCCAAAAATATGGCACCTGCATTTTTTATTTTCCTATAACTTTCAAAGGGAGCTGTTGTGAGAAGCTCCAAATGTTCTGGAGCTATTTCATTTGCCAAATCAATGCAGTGTTTCATGCTTTCTGTGATTATTATAGCCCCATGGTCTTTCAAGGACTTCTTAATTATTTCTTTTCTTTCCAAACCCCTAGACTGCTCTTTTAATTCCTTTTTAACCTTATCAGCTAAGCTGTATGAATTTGTTATTAAAATACAGGCTGCCATTTCATCATGCTCTGCCTGAGATATCATATCCGCGGCGATGTAGCCGGGTGATGCGGTTTTGTCTGCAATAATCAATATTTCGCTTGGCCCTGCAATCATATCTATACCAACAAAACCTGATACTCTTCTTTTTGCTGCAGCAACATAAATGTTTCCGGGACCAGTTATTTTATACACCTTGGGAATTGTTTCAGTTCCATAAGCCAAAGCTCCTATGCCTTGTGCTCCTCCAACCTTGAATATTCTGTCAACACCTGCCATGTCTGCTGCAACCAATATTGAATCTTTAATTTTCCCATCCCTTTGGGGAGGAGTTATCATAATTATTTCGTTTACACCGGCGATTTTTGCAGGTATTGCATTCATCAATACAGTGGACGGATAGGCAGCTTTCCCTCCGGGAACATAAATTCCAACCTTTTCAATTGGATTTATAAGCTGCCCCAAAATAATGTCCTTTCCCTCCGGTTTATATTTATAGCTTCTTCTTATTTGCTTTTCATGGTAACTGCAGATATTTTCCTTTGCTATCCGAATGGTTTCCAAAAGTTCTTTGTCAATGGTTTTATATGCTTCCTCTATTTCGTCTCGAATAACTTCCAAATTGCTTAAGCTTACCTTGTCAAATTCCATGGTGTATTTTTTCAATGCTTCATCCTTGTTTTTTTTTACATCTTCTAGTATTTCATCAACTGCTTTGTAAACTTCATTGTAGTCTTCTTGATTTCTATTTTGAATTTCAGCTAAATATTCTTCTATATTGTCCTCAATTAACCTGACCATTTGAATCCTCCCTCCTTATCAGTTCAATTATTTCCTTTATTTCTTTTCTTTTAAATTTGTAGCTTATTTTATTGGATATTATAACTGCAGAAATATCATACATATCTTCAAAAACCTCAAGACCATTAGCCTTCAATGTATTGCCCGTCTCAACTATATCAACGATTACATCCGACAATCCTAAAATCGGTGCAAGCTCTATGGAGCCGTTCAATTTTATTATTTTAATTTTCTGCCCTCTGCTGTTGAAAAATCTCCTTGCAGTTTCGGGATATTTGGTAGCCACCTTTAAGATTGTGTCGTCCTTGAAAGCTTTTTTGTCTTTAAAACCAGCCACTGACATTTTGCATCTGCCGATATTCATTTTATATAGCTCGTAAAAGTCTCCGGAGCTTTCCATAATCATATCCTTTCCTGATATCCCAATATCTGCAATCCCATTTTCCACATATGTTATTACATCTGAATTTTTCAAAAGTATGAATTCAATACTTTGATTCTCACTGTTAAAAACCAATTTCCTCGAATCTTCATCGATTGCACTGCCTACTCCAGCACCTTTTAATATTTCAATTGCCTTATTGCCTAATCTTCCCTTTGGTATTGCAATTGTCAGACCCATCATCATCCCTCCTTGTAAACAGCTTTAAGCAGTTCATCAAGCTCCACGGTAAATCCTATTGCCGGTATTTTTATTCCGAACTGCTCAGTAAATGAATCATATCTGCCGCCTTTTATGATTTCTGTATTGGAGCCCTGAATATATCCTCTGAATATAATTCCGTCATAATAGCTCAATTCCGATACCATTGAAAGGTCATAAATAATTTTATCTGTTATGTTTTTCATATGCTCATCGATTATTTTAAGCTCTTCCAGACTGGTCTTCATCATATCATTTAAATACAGACCTTCAAGCTTGCCGTTAATTTCTTCATATGTGCCTTCCAAGTCCAAAATGTTTAATAATGTACTCATTGGCTCTCTGTATTTCAGCCCGGACAAATAATCGCTTAATTCCTGCTTGTTTTTCAAATACAATAAATTGAGTATATTGTCATAATCCTCCTTGTTAAATGAGCACGCCATCATTATGCCCTTCAGAAACTTGCTGTTTCCGATTTCAAATAAATAATTTTCACTGTATCTGCTTATTATTCTTTCAGCTGTCATTAATGTGTCTTGGTCAATATTCGGGCTTTTATCTCCTATGATTTCAACGCCCATTTCTCTGTTTTCCTTAATGCCTGTGCCGTTATGCTTGTATGTTTTGCCGTAATAAAAGATTTTCAGAATTAAGTCATAGTCCCATCTCGGCATAAACTTATTTATAATTCCGGTTGTTATATCCGGAGATAGAATTAAAATATCACTGTTGCTTTCCAAGATTTTCACTGTTGAGCTCCTGTCTATTCTTGAATTAACTGATGTAAATTCATCATATTCTTCAAATATGGACGGCTCAATATTCATATAGCCTTCCTTATAAAGAAAATTCTCGATTTCTTTTCTAAGTACAAACATTCTCTGAAAATACTTCATTTCATCTTCGATTTTTAAAAAATTCATTACTTCCTCCTATTTCGGCGTATTTCCATACATCGTAGGTTACAGTCTGCGTTCACCAATTTATTTGCTTTCTTTGGTCGCATAAATTGGGAACTCGTTGCGGTTGACATACAAAAAGCCACCCGGCTTATACCCGGATGGCTTAAAATTCTATTTATTAACCATTCACCACAGATACAAGCCCTTTTGTAAAACGACCAATAGAGCTTGTAATGTATTATCACTTACAAACTCTGTACCTATGATGATGTAATTGCACGAACAAAACTTTGTTTTCCATGTTGCACCTCTTATTTAAAATACAGTATACTACCATAAAAATACAAAGTCAAGAATAAAATTTAATTTTCTACATGTAATTCATTAAGCAATTCTACATCTTTTATGATTATATATTTATTATTGAAATCAATGAGAGCTTCCTTGCGCATTTTGTTTAATTCACGGGACAGGGATGTTCTCTGAACACCAATTTTATCAGCTAATTCTTTCTTTGGCATTTTAAGTTTTATTTTATTTGTTTTCTGTGAATAGTACTCATATATTAAAAATTCAATGATGCTTTGCCTTAATGTTTTCATTGTTGATGTTATTTTGTTAGATAAAAATAATGTTTTACTTGATAATAACTGTAAAAAATTAATTAAAAAACATTTGTTTGATTGACATAATTTAAGTACAAGTTTTTTATCAACGTGAAGTATTTTTACATCGCTTTTTGCTGATATAGTCATTGGATATTTATTTTCTACTGAAAAAAGCAAGTTTTCACCAATGATATCTCCTTTTGAAAAATCATTAATTGGAAGCACCTTACCTTCTGCATCTATTTTTTGTATTATAATTGCCCCATCTAAAATTATATCCATACTTTTGCACGTTTCATTTTGTAGATAAATAATTGAATCCTTTGAATATTCTTTTAATTCAAAACTTTGTTCAAATACTTTACTTAGCTCTTCTCCGTTAAAACATTTAAACAAATTAATATTAGCAAGAAATTTTATATATTTATCCATTAATGTATATCTCCTTTTCAAGGACATTTTCTATAATGCTTACCAAGTAGATACATAGCATATAATGTGTGTCCTATTTTATCGTATTATCTTTTAAATTAGTTACCATAGTAACGGTTTTAATTATTATTTTATATTATACTGAAAAAGTTGGTCATAATCAAGAAAAACGGAGGAAAGAATGAAAAAGACATTAAATCTTATCAAAGGTAAAGGGAAAATAATTATTATGCCTGCTGCAGTAATTATTGTTCTTTTGGCAATATATGTTTTCAATGCTTCTATGAGAAGTGATTCAGCGTTTGTATATGCTGATGATGGAACATATATTGGAGCTTCGGGAACTGTTGAGAATAATACAGTATCTGTCAGCAGTGAAGTAATAGGTACAGTAGCGGAAATCAAAGCAACAGAAGGAGACAAAATCAATCAAGGCGATGTAATAGCCGTAGTTGAAAACACAGCATTACATAATCAGCACGACCAGGCTCTTATAAATGTGCAGATAGCAGAAAAAAATATTGAAATGCTTATCAACAATATGAATAATTTAGGCGTGCAAAATCAGGATATGATCCAGCAGGCTTACAATGCCTATTTATCAGTTGAAGCAGAGTATCAAAGAGTAATGGAAGGTGCAAGTGATGATGAAATTAAACAAGCTGAAGAAATGGTAAAGCAGACGAAAACTAATTACGATTATGCAAAAGTTAATTTAGCCAGAAGCAAAGAACTTTTTGAACAGCAGGCTATATCACAAAGTCATTATGATGAAGTATTGAAAGGTTACTATATGGGAGAAGCCCAGTACAATGCAGCTGTTGCTCAGTTAAATGTAATTAAATCCCAACCGACAGAAACCATTGCCAAGTCCGCAGAAAATAAAATGTTGCAGGCTAAGGCGAGCTATGAACTTGCAGTGTCAAATGGCACAACTCAGCTCAGCCAACTGGAAGGTCAGTTAAAAGTAGCAGAAGTCCAGCTGAAGCAAGCAGAAAATATTTTAGGTCAAACTGAAAGAGAATTGGAAAAGTTGTCAATAAAGTCGCCTATTGCCGGCATTGTTAACAGTGTGTTTGTAAAGGAAGGGGAACTTGTTGCAATGGGTAAGCTGACAGCTGAAATCTACAATTCGGATAATATAGAAATAAAAGCCTACATTTCAGAAGCTAATATTGGACATATAAAGGTAGGTCAGGATGTCAATTTATATGTAGATTCTCACGGGGATGAAGTCTTTAAAGGAAGGGTGACAAGAATAAATAATCGTGCCGAATTTACTCCAAAAAATATTCAGACTAAAGAAGAAAGAGTAAACACGGTATTTGAAGTAAAAATTGAAGTTTTAGATTCAAATGGAGTTGTAAAGTCCGGCATGCCTGTTGATGTAAATATTAAAATAGATTAATTGAGGTAAAAATGATAGATAGTATTCAAATACATTCTCTGACAAAGAAATTCGGAGATATAACAGCAGTTAATAATTTAAATGTGGAAGTTAAAAATAACACCATATTTGGCTTGGTAGGCCCTGATGGGGCAGGGAAAACAACTACAATGAGAATGCTTTGCTCACTTTTGACTCCTGACAAGGGCACTGCTAAAATTGGCGGATATGATATATTGACAGAAAGCAATGAAATAAAAAACCATATTGGTTATATGCCGCAGAAATTCAGCTTATACGGAGATTTGACCGTTATGGAAAATTTGGTATTTTACTCTAAAGTTTATCAAGTTCCAAAAAAGGAAAGCAAGGAAAAAATCAAATTTTTGTTAAAGTTCAGCAATCTTACAGACCACTCATATAAATTGGCGGATCAGCTTTCGGGGGGAATGAAGCAAAAATTGGCACTGTCATGCAACCTTATTCACTCACCTAAGTATTTGCTTTTAGATGAGCCTACCATAGGGGTTGATCCTGTTGCAAGGCGGGAATTTTGGAAGATTTTATTTGACTTACGAGATCAAGGAGCAACTATTTTTGTAAGCACCCCTTATATGGATGAGGCTGAAAGATGTGACGAGGTAGGCTTAATGGACAAGGGAAGAATAATCAGAAAGGATAATCCGGATAATATTATTAATGGTTTCGGATATCATTTGTTAAGTGTTTATTCTGATGACAATCACCTTGCAAGAACTCTGGTTCAAGAAGAGGAATATGTTATGGATGCTTATTTGATGGGTGAAGGTCTGCACGTTGTAACTGAAAGTCTTGAGTCGATTAAAAAGCTGAAAGAAAAATTGAAAATAAGTGGCATCAAGGTTATTTCCATTAATGAAGCAGCTCCAGCTTTGGAAGATGTATTTGTCAATATTATTAAAAGTGAAAAGAGATAAGGTAAAAATGGAAAATGCTATTGAAATACAAAATTTAACAAAAAAGTTTGATGATTTTCTTGCTGTTAACAATGTAAGCTTCAATGTTAAAAAAGGAGATGTTTTTGGTTTTTTAGGACCTAACGGATCAGGTAAAACAACAGTCATAAGAATGATTATGGGATTAATAAGCCCTACATCCGGAACAGGCAGGGTTCTTGGATATGATATAAAAAAGGATAGTGAAAAAATAAGAAATCACATAGGTTACATGTCCCAAAAATTCAGTCTTTACGAAGATTTGACCGTAGATGAAAACCTTGATTTTTATGCAGGAGTATATTCTGTACCTAAAGACAAGTTGGAACAAAAGAAAAAAGAAATTTTGGAAATGGCTGATTTGGTTGGAAGAGAAAATATGATAACGAGGAATCTTTCCGGAGGCTGGAAACAAAGACTTGCATTAGGCTGTTCAATAATTCATGAACCGGAGATTTTGCTTTTGGATGAGCCCACGGGAGGAGTCGATCCCATAGCAAGAAGGCAATTTTGGGATATAATCTACGATATGTCTAAAAAAGGAGTGACCATATTGGTTACCACCCACTATATGGATGAGGCGGAACACTGCAATTCTTTAGGTTTTTTATACTTTGGCGACATATTGTCCTTAGATACTTCAAAATCAATAAAGGAGAAAGTAATAGAAGGAGATATAATTGAAATCAAGGTTAGAAATATATTAAAATCGATTGAATTGTTAAAGTCAAAAAAGGGAGTTGAAGATGCTTCTGTATATGGAGCAGGAATCCATGCTATGACAGAATCAAATATTGATTTGAACCAGCTTAAAGGTTATTTAACAGAAAATAATATGGAGGTTTATAGTATGAAAAAAGTAAAGCCCACCTTAGAAGATGTTTTTGTTTTCCTTGTAGAAAAAGAAAGAAAAAAAATATAGATTATGGAAGTGTAGTATGAATTATAAAAGAATAGGGTCTATTATCAGGAAGGAATTTCTTCAAATAAAAAGAGACAAAAGAACCATGACTATTATCTTTCTAATGCCAATTATGCAGTTGCTCCTGTTCGGTTATGTTGCTTCTACTAATGTGGATCACATACCTTCAGTTGTGATGAATAATGATATTGGAACAGAAAGCAGGGTGCTTTTGGAAAGCTTTGCAAATTCCCAATATTTTGATTTAGATTATCATGTACAAAGTATAGAAGAAATTGAAAAATATATTGACAACGGAGATGCAAGAGCCGGGATTGTAATTCCACCTGAATATTCAGAATATATAAAAAGCGGAAGGACAGCTCAAATACAATTAATAGTAGATGGGTCAGACCCGACAACTGCACAAGCAGTATTATCCTCAGCCGGAGGAGTTGTTCAATCTATGTCTGTAAAAATTACACAGAAGATGTTAGGTGCATCCATGCCTCAGCCTTTAGATTTAAGGACCAGGGTGTGGTATAACCCGAATATGGACAGCACCCGTTTTAATATTCCGGGGCTTATAGGGGTTATATTGCAGACAGTTACCTTGATGCTTACATCCTTTTCAATAGTAAGGGAAAGAGAACGTGGCACCATGGAGCAGCTGATAGTTACTCCAATAACAAAGATGGAGCTGATGTTAGGCAAGGTTATTCCATATGTACTCATTGGTTTTGTAGATATTGTTCTGGCATTGTCGCTGAGCGTGTTCTGGTTCCGCGTGCCTATTGCCGGAAGTATAAATTTATTATTGCTTTATTCTGTAATATTTTTAGTTGGAGCATTAGGTGTCGGCCTTAATATTTCTGTTGTGGCAAAAAGCCAGCTTGAAGCCATGCAGCTTTCAATGTTCATGATAATGCCCAATATGTTGCTTTCAGGATATATGTTTCCCAGAAATGCAATGCCAAAGTTCGTCCAGGCACTTGGCAGTGTACTGCCGTTGACGCATTTTATTAATGTTCTTAGGGGAATAATATTAAAGGGCAATGGATTAGCAGAATTATACAAGGAGTTTTTTATATTAATCGGATTTGGTGTGTTCTTCATTGTACTTGCATCTAAAAAATTCAAAAAGAAAATAGAATAGATGACAGCTCCCGTTCACTTGTCATTAAAGTTACATTAACTGAAAATTAAAGAAAGCTTAAATATTCGAATTTTACAATGTCTTGATTGACAGCATATTTAGCAGGTGTTATAATTTTATTAAAACTGACCGGTCGGTCGAAAAATTTGGAGGGCAATTTGAAAAGAGTATTGACATTATTATTAATTACCGCATTTGTTCTTGCAGGCTGCACAACAAGTGAAGTAACTGATGCAGCCGAAGAAGAAGCTTATACGCCTGTGGAAGTAGAAACGCTGAAGCCTATGGAGCTATACATAGAAAATCTTATGACAGCAAAAGTGTTTGCAGACAAGGATGTGTTTGTAATACCTTTGATGGCAGGAAAAGTCGAAAAGATAAATGTAAAAGTGAGTGACAGAGTAGAAAAAGATGAAGTTCTGTTTGTAATGGATAAAGATGATATTCAAAAACAGGTGACTCAGGCTTTTACGGCTTATGAAGCAGCAAAAGCCGGTTTTGACGTAAGTGCTGCTCAAATACAAAGTGCAAAGGATAATCTTGAGCGAATTGCAAAGCTGTACGAAGAAGGAGCAGTTCCGGAAACCCAGTATGAACAAGCTAAACTTGCTGCATCTGATGAATCCTTGGAAGCAGCAAGAATGGGAGTTGAACAGGCAAGGGTAGCTTATTCCAATGCAGCATCGATGTTAGAAAATGCTGAAGTTAAAGCCCCTATACCGGGGATAGTTTCAAGTGTCAATATTGTTGAAGGAGAATATGCAACATCCTCCAATCCTCCCGTAACAATAGTTGATTCTGACAGTGTAACCATTGAATTTGGAATAGTAGCAAGTCTTGTGAATAAAGTTAAAACCGGAGATGCGGCTATTGTTGAAATCAGTTCAGCCGGTTATAAAACTGAAGCTGTTATAAACAGCGTCAGTTCATCAGCAGATAATATGACTAATCTTTATACGGTAAGTATTGTACTCGAAAATGACGGTACAATTAAACCCGGTATGTTTGCTAAGGTTTATTTACAAACCGACAATATTAAAAATACTTTTGCCGTGAGAGCCGAAGCCGTAAAAGAACGTGAAGATAAGCAGTTCGTTTTTGTTGCAGAGGGTGACAGTGCCGCTCTAAAAGAAGTTACAACAGGACTTGATACGGGGGCTTACATAGAAATTAAAACAGGTCTCTCAGAGGGAGATAAAGTTATTGTGAAAGGTCAGGATTACATAAGCCATGGCAGTAAAATAAAGGTTGTAAGGGGTGAATAAGAATGCTTGCAAGATTTTCGGTTAAAAAGCCCGTTACAATCACAATGATGATTTTAATAGTGATTGTTATAGGAGTAGTTTCCTTCAGCAAGCTTCAGATAGACCTGCTTCCCCAGATGGAGCTGCCATATGTAATGGTTCAAACAAGTTATCAGGGAGCAGGACCAGAAGAAATAGAAAATATAATATCAAGACCTTTGGAGCAAACTTTGTCCACAGTTGAAAATATGGAAGGCATTATGTCAATTTCCAGTGAAGGAAGCTCACTTTTATTGATGCAGTTTGCGTTTAATACGGACATGGATGAAATAATGCTTCAAATAAGGGAAAGAGTTGATGTCATCAAAGGTTTTTTACCTGATGGCACATCATCGCCCTTGGCGTTAAAGATGGACCCTAATGCACTTCCAATAATTCAATTGGCTGTTTCAAGCAAAGGAGACCTCTACACAACTCAAAAAATTGCAGAGGATGTTATATCACCTCGTTTTGAGCGTATAGAGGGCACTGCTTCTGCTTCTGTATCCGGAGGATTGGAGCAGGAAGTTGAAATAATGTTAAAAGAAGAAATTATTAAAGGATACAATTTAAGCTCTTCTTATGTTGGCCAAATACTTGGAGCGGAAAATTTAAACATGCCCGGAGGAACAGTTAAAAAGGGAAGCAATGAACTTACAGTAAGGACAATGGGCGAATTTAAATCAGTTGAGGAAATAAAAAATTTGACCATACCTCTTACAAAGGGAGGTACTGTAAGGTTAAAAGATATTGCTGATGTGAATTTAAAAAGCAAAGAGCAATCATCAATAACAAAATTAAACGGCAAGGAAGTTGTTCAGATATCGGTAATGAAGCAATCTGATGCCAACACTGTCAATGTTGCAGGTAAAATAGACAAAGAAATAGAAAAAATTAAAATTGAATACCCTGACTTGGATTTGGTCATTGTATTTAACCAGGCAGATTTTATTAATTTAGCCATAGACAACTTAATAAGAACTGCAACAATGGGCGGCATTTTAGCTATAATCATACTTTTGGTTTTCTTAAGAAGCTTTAAAACTACATTGGTTATAGCCCTTTCAATACCTACCTCTATAATAACCACATTTGTTATTTTATTTTTTACCGATATTACATTAAATATGATGACAATAGGGGCATTAGCATTAGCAATAGGAATGTTGGTTGATAATTCAATTGTCGTTCTTGAAAATATATACAGAAACAGAAGCTTAGGGATGGATAGAATTACTGCATCAGTTGATGGAACAAACGAAGTATCAATGGCAGTTACAGCTTCCACCTTAACCACTATTGCCGTTTTTCTGCCAATTGTGTTTACCGGAGGGCTTGCCGCAATTTTATTTAAAGAATTTGCACTTACCATTACAATTGCTTTATTAAGCTCTTTGGTTATTGCTCTTACATTGGTACCAATGCTTTCATCAAAACTTATTTCAGTAAAAAACCTCGAATCAGAAGAAGAACAGGAAAAAAAGCACGGTCATTTGGTTGTTTTCTATAAAAAAGTACTTAGTTTAAGCTTAAGACACCGCTTTATAACAATATTGATAAGTATAGCAATGTTTGTTATAAGCGTTCTAATGGTTATATCTGTAGGAGCCGAGTTTTTCCCTGCAACTGATGAAGGTATGATTAATGTAAGCGTTAGTCTGCCTGCCGGCTCTGAAATGGAGGAAATAGATGCTGTATTGAAGGAAATACAAAATTCAATTACAGATATTTCAGAGGTTGAAATAGTATTCACCTCTTCGGGAGGGGGAGGCATGTATGGCATGGGAGGAGGCGGTTCCAACGGCTCCATGACTGTTTTGTTAAAAGACTTGGATGAAAGAGACAGAAGCGCAAAACAAATCAGTGATGAAATAAGGACAATGACAAAAGATATTCCCGGTGCTGAAATAGGTGTTGCTGAATCCTCAACAATGATGATGGGAATGATGACGGGAGCAATAAGTATCAGTATTAAGGGCGATGATATAGATACTTTAAAAACCATCGGAGATGACTTTAAAAAAATAATAGAAAAGGTTGAAGGAACAAGGGAAGTTTCTACAAGCTATGAAGACGGAATTCCTCAAGTTCAAATAATAGCAGACAGAGGGGTTGCATCCCAATATGGCTTAACCACCGCACAAATCGGCAGCTCTGTTATAAATACGCTATCAGGTTCAAATGTTACAAAGTTCAAGGTTAATGGAGATGAAATAGATGTTGTGTTAAAGGGAGACAATGTTTACGGAGAAAGTATCTCATATTTGGAAATGCTTCCGGTTGAAACACCAATGGGAAGTAGCGTACCGCTGTCGGAGGTCGCTGATATAAGAGTTGAAGAAGGTCCCGTAAGCATAACAAGGGAAAACCAGGTAAGAGTTTTAACCGTATCAGGAAGTGTAGTCGGGAGAGATGTTCAATCTGCTTCCATGGAGATAGAAGAGCTTCTTAAAGAATATGAAATGCCATATGGCTATAGTTACATATTTGGAGGAGAAATAGAGCAGATACAGGAAACTTTTACAGACTTATTCTTAGTAATGCTGATGGCAATCGCCTTGGTTTATATGATTATTGCAGCGCAGTTTGAATCATTGATTCAGCCATTGTCAATTATGTTTTCTGTACCTCTCGCATTATCCGGCGGATTTATAGGACTGTTTATTACAGGATTGCCTCTTAATGTAATAGGTATAATAGGATTGATAATTTTAGTAGGTGTTGTTGTTAACAATGCTATAGTATTGGTTGATTATATCAACAACAGGCGAAGGAGAGGAGAAGACAGGAATGCTGCCATAATGAAAGCAGGACCCATAAGAATACGTCCAATCATGATGACTGCATTGACGACTATCTTAGGGCTGGTGCCCATGTCATTCGGTATAGGCGAGGGTGCTGAATTTACTCAGTCCATGGGTGTTGTGGTAATCGGAGGGTTGTCCCTGTCAACAGTTTTAACATTAGTTATAGTTCCTGTTATGTATACTATATTTGATGATATATCGGAATCTTTCAAAAGAAAAATAAAGAAAGATAAGATCACTGAACAGATACAGTGAGTATAGGAGGTGCATAATGGAGAAAAACCAAAAACGACAGGATATACTAAATTCTGCCATGGCTTTATTCAAAGACAAAGGGTTTCATAATACGAAAGTGGAAGATATTGCACTGAGTGCAGGTGTCGGGAAAGGCACATTGTATGAATATTTTGAAAACAAACAAGATGTATTTGATGAGGCATGTATTGAATATGTGGATGTAATAATTGAAAGTATAAAATATATCAGTAATATGGATGATACGTTTAAAAATAAATTATTGATTTTATTTAATGGAAAACTTAAGATGGAATCAGAGTTTGCAGATATGAACATAGACAATATATTATCCAACAAAAACATTATTTCAGAAAAAACAATCAAGACTATAATAGGAAAAATATCTGAAATGTATAATATAATATGCAATATAATTGACCAAGGCAAGGAGGAGGGTGTTGTTAAAAAAAATATTCAATCGGAGATTACAGCATGTATGATTGTAGGAACCATGGGTGAATATTTAAGATTAAAATCACACATGAATGAAAATGAAATCAAAGAAGATGATGTAATTTTCGATTTGCTGTATAACGGATTTGCTGTAAAAAAACATCAATAAGAGGAGGAAATTATGAAAAGAAAAACATCTTTATTAATAGTAATGATGCTTGTATTAAGCACCTTAACAAATGTGTCGGCAGATATTATAGAAGGCGGAGTAGTTTTGGAAGATGCAACAGATGAAGAAGAAACAGTCGAAGGAGATGCACAAACAGACGAAACTATAGAAGAAACAGAAGAAAACGAAGTATTGGAATTGTCAATGAATGACGCTATAAAAATGGCAATTGAAGCTAATATAGAAATGTGGGAAATTGATAAAAGCATTGGAGAATTGCAAGATTTAAAAGGGCAAGGAAATGATTTTAAAGAACTATATGAAGAGTTGAATGAAGGACCTTTATTACCAGGCTCAAGTGGATATGATTATGTTACTCTTATATTATCTAAAAATAACTTTTTCTCAAAAAATGCTGAATTGAGAACAGAAGAATTGCAAAAAGGTAAAGAACAATTGCTTAAAGGTATCGAAATAGATACTGTATCAACATACTATAAGGTACTAGTTGCTGAAAAAACAATTGAAATAAATCAATCAAAGCTTAACAAAGCAAACGAACAACTTAGAGTCGTTAATTTAAAATTTAATAACGGGTCTTCTACAAAGGCAGAAGTATTAAACGCTGAAATGGCTGTGCAGCAGGCAAAGACAGACTTAGATTCGGCTATTGATGATTTAAATATTGCAAAACTTGATTTGTTAAACAAAATAGATTTACCGTTTACTCAAGAAATTGTGTTGACTGATATTGAATTATCTTACATCCCTACAACCGAATTGGATTTAGACAAATCAATTGAAACAGCAAAAGTTGAGAGACTTGAAATTATTACCGCCGAGAATAATTTAGAGCTGCAAAAGATTGAAACTCATGCATATAAATCCTACTACACATCTAACCTTTGGCAAAATAAGGTGTATACGAAAAAGTTGGAAGACGCTGAAATAAATGTTCCGCGAGCATACAAGGATGTTGAATTAGATGTAAGAAAGTCATACTTAAACCTTGTAAAGGCTGAAAGAAGTCTTGTAAATATGGATAAAACTGTAGAATTAGCTAAAGAAGCAGCAAGAATAAATAAGCTTTTGTATGATAACGGAATGGCTACTAACCTTGATGTTCTGGAAGCAAATACAGGATTGGCTCAGGCAGAAATAGGTCATTACCAGCTCTTGGCAGTATACAATATAAATAAATTAATGTTTGATAATTCAAATATACTTGGGAGCATGCCTCAGAGTTCCGGTGGTTCTGCAGAAGAAGCTCCAAGATAAAGCTTCTCGAATTCCGAAGAATTCCGGGGATGGACCTTACAATTAAAGGTCCGTCCCCTCTGTGCTTATTTGTCATTCGCGACAGCGAAGGCTCTCATTTTTCTTTGTCATTCTGAGTGTCAGCGAAGAATCTCAGATTTTGTGTTTCGGACAATATTTTTAATCCTGTCAATGAAAATCCAACATACATGTTTATTCCAAACACAAACCCTCCAAATCCGTAAAGCATAAGCTTTCTGAAATACTTTTCCCCAAATGAATTAAACATTTGATGAATTCTCTCAGGCTCCATTTTTTCGATTTCTTCCGCTGCAATTTTGTCGAATTCAACGGACTTAAGTATATCATCTAAGTTTCTTCTCAGGCTTTCAATGCTTGAGTCAACAAATATATTTACTGCATATTCCTTTGACTTTGAATCTATAAAATCAAAATTAGACTCGGAAGCTTCGTTTATAACAGTATATAGAATCTGCTTTACTGTTTTTTCGGTTTCTTCATTTATTAATAGATTTTGTACAAACATTTCTGTAGAGCATACAAATTCATCTTTATCAATGTAATAATTTAAATATGTATTATTATAGTATTCTCGATATGCTTCTATGAAAGATTCTATAATTTTCTTTATATCACCATTTTTATAAAGTATATCTGTTGTATTTTTAATAATTCTGTCTATGTCATCTTGAGTTTCATTATTAAAAATATCACTGAATTTCAAATTCATAAATTTTTCTGTCACAAAACTTATATAAGAAGATGATTCTTTAGCAATTTCATCTTTATTATCAATTAAATGTAAACGTATTGCATCAGCATATGTATTAATTTCAGATTCATATACTTCAATAAAACCTTCTAAGTCACTTAAGTTAAAGAATTTTAAAATACCGTTAAGGTTTTTGTATTTTATTTTATTGTAAAGTTCAATTATAAAATTATCTACTTTAGCCTCAAGCTTTTCTTTGTTTGCGATTAAGTAGTTTTTAACCACTTCATTTATTTGCAGCTTATTTAAGTTGGCATATAAAACTTCAGCATTAGTCTTGTAAAACCTTTCATCTACAAGCTCAGCCATAATCTTGTTTATTTCATTCTCTTTCACATCCATGAACAAAGGCAGTTTGTCTGTCATAATTTTACCAACAATATGGTCAATTATTTCATCACCGTCCATAATTGCATACAAGCCGCTTTCAATAAAGCCTAAATGAGCTTTGAATTCAGCCCGAAGGGAAGCTGAAACAATTGTCTTGCTTTCTGCAAGATTATC
>DNNJ01000174.1:0-186 GCA_003487955.1 Clostridiales bacterium
CTAAAGACTTGTCTATGGCAACCGGCTACCATAGACAAGTCTTTAGGCCCAAGCTTTGCGTCACTACCTTTCGATAGTTTTGCCTTTTACATACTTAGTATTAAATTGTATAAATTTGTAAAGTAATACCATTATAGATGAGGTTATTACAAAATGCAAGCACTTTTTACAAAAATTGACAAGAAT
>DNNJ01000174.1:428-7263 GCA_003487955.1 Clostridiales bacterium
TTTTTACAAAAATTGACAAGAATATTTATGCATTAAACTGTTTTATTATCTGAATACTGTTTTTATATTTATGCACTTCAATAGTGTTCGTTTGTGATAATAACAGGAATAAAAAAATATGGGCACCGCAAAAATACCCATATACATTATAAATATAATTTCTCAGTCACCAAAATAAGCATAATTATAAATTATGCATCAAAATATCGAAAAAATAATTTTATTATTTTTTAATTTTTTATTACTTTTAATTTATTTTTAACATCATTTAAGCTCATTTGATTTATTTTTTCAGAGGCAATTTTATTAAATTCACAAGTTTCCTTAAGCTCTTTTCTGGTAATTTTTATGTCTGCAGGAGCACTGATAGCAATTTTAACTTTATCTTGACTGATTTCTGAAATAATTATCTCAATATCATCACCTATAAGTATTGATTCCGATACCTTTCTTTTTATTACTAACATTTATTACCCTCCTCAGCTGACACAATATTATATCTGAGTGGATATTCATTTTGGAGTATAACCTGTTTAGCCGTTCTGTTTTTAGGATTAATTGCAATCGGACTTTTTAAATTAACTACGGATTCTTTAATATTTTCTTTAATAATTGCTATAACTAAAAACTTCAGTTCTGTGCCGGTTGAATTCAGCTCACATAAATCATCTTCGTTTAAAGTCGGATTATAATCGATAAAAACAGCATAAGGATCAATCAACACAAAAGATAGCTCCATATTATCAAGGGATTGAAGAAACATTATATCATCCTCAGGACTATCCTTTAATATTATGTATTTTTTATAATCATCAAATCCATATATGCCGCTTATAAAACTTATTGTATCTTCTTCACTAATCGATATTTCTCCAAAATCTCTTGTTTCCATATTCATTTTTTTAGACAAGGGTATCTATCTCCTTATAATTAGGATTCGCACTAGGTGGTACAAAAATTGGGGTACCTATGTAATTTATTTCTACACTTGGGTATTCGCTGATAATAAATTCTATGCTTCCGGGGATGAAATTTATTTGCGGTCTTTCAATATTCCAGTCAAAATTTAGTTCATCCATTATGAAGCTCATGGAGATTCCTCCTGTATCCCATGAAATATCAGGTCCTGTAGATGGAATAAATCCAAGATTAAAACTTACGTCACTCATAAATTTTTTCATTGCAATTTCAGGTATTGGATTATCCATAATATCGATATCCAACATGAGATTACCTTCTCTTGCATAGGTTGCAGTTGCTTTATACCCTGCTTGTACACCTGATTTGGCAAAGTCGTTTACAGAGCGCATTGCACTTTTTATTCCTGCCGAATATCTTGCTTCAACTGTATCAATTTTTAATTTGGCAGGCTTCATCTGCATTTGAAGGCCGCCCTTATTTCTTGTCATTTCAAAAGTAGCATTGGTTGCAGCTATTTCATAGCGCGCCTTATTAATTTTCATTTCCAATGACATAGGAATGGTTTTAATTTCTAATAGTTGTTCCATATACACAACTCCTTGTTATTTCATAAAATCTATAAAACTGTTTTGAAGAATCCTGTTACCCATTGATAATGCTGCATTGTAAGAATATTCCTGCATCTTAAAGTTTACTATTGCTTCTGCAGGGTCTTCAAATTCAACCCCCAATATTTTTTTATTTAAATTGAATTGGTTGTCCTCATTTCTTGTCTTAAGGAAGTTCAAATAATTTGTTTTAGCTCCGATATCGGTAATATTAACCAATACCTGAGCTTTCTGTTTTTCATATTCATCTATGTATGGAGTTATTTCATCTATTGAAAAACTATCACTTACCAACTTTTCTTTTATTTCTCCAATTAAATTATATAGATTTTTTGGAATACCATCTGCTGTTTCTCCAAATCCCATAAATTTTATGCCTGACATAGACATGTCAAATACCGTGTCAGTGTTCAATTCTGAGTCGCTGTCAAAGGTCATCCCTAAGCCTATATCTATGTTGATGGTTTCATTGGCTAAGTCTTTAAGGTTTACAAAATTATCATCTGCATCCAGTTGAGTGTATAAGTTTATACCTTTAAAATGCAGTACTCCATTCTTTACAGTAAAGGGAACTTCTTCCTTGCTCGTTCCGCCGAAAACATATCTGTCTTCAAAATTTGCATTGAGAGATGTCAGTATGGAGCGCTGTAAATTTTCAAGCTCCTTTGCAACAATTTCTCTATCCCCAGCATTCATTGTTCCATTAATACCCTTTAAATACGAGGTGTAGACTGATTCTAAATTGTTGCTTATTTCTGTCAAATTTGTTTCTGCTGCTGTAAGAAAAGAGTCAACATCTTTTATGTTGGTATCATATATTTCGGTTGTTCTGTATTCTCTTCTCAGCTTGTATGCTTTAATCGCAGATACCGGGTCCTCAGAGCCTTTAACAAACCTTCTGCCCGTCTCAACCTTCTCGCTCAATTGATTCATTTCATAAGCTGATTTGTTTAAATTTTTAATATATTTATTTGACATCATACTTGTAGTTATTCTCATACTATCACCTCTATACTCCCATTCTGTTTATCAATGTTTCAAGCATTTCATCCAATGTAGTCATAAGTCTTGCAGCTGCATTGTATGATTTGCTGTACTGAAGTAAATTTACTCCTTCTTCGTTCAAATCCACGGAAGACATGCTGCTTCTTGCATAATCAATATGAAACTGGGTTTCTGAATATGTTGCATATGATATTTGTACATCAGCTGTCTGCAAGTTTAATTTTGTTGTTGTATATGACAGGAATTCCTGGAAGGTACCTTTAAACAAATTAGCCTGTTCATCCTCCTCTATTGTACCATCATTATTTTTATCTATATTAGTTATGAAATCATTTTTGGCGTTGAATGCGTTAATCATTCTGAGTATGTTATCAACAGCTCCGGTATTGTCCTCATCTCCAGCAGCTTTTTCCTTAATTGTATTTGTTATATATGAGTCTGTTGTACTTGCCCAAGCTGCTGCAATTTTTATGTTGCCGGCTGTTATCGGTGCAGTTGGATCGGTACCCCTTGCTTCAAATAAGGGCTTTGTACCGGTGCCAAAGTCTGGTTTCCCATCTGTATCAAATGACTCGGGCACTCTGTTAAGGTCATTCATAACTGTTGCGAACTTATTAGCTAAAGTGTCAAGCATATTACTGTAATATTGGACACCTTTAACTTCTGCTGCTATTTCATATCCGTTTTCTTTATCAATATCTTTCTCTGTGGCAAATTCTCCTTTACCGTTCAGAAATTTTAAATATCCGTCTATTTGACCGCCTTTAATTTTTGAGGTAATATTTACAGGATCAGTTTTATGGATTGGACTGCCATCAACGTTCTTTTGAACAATACCATCAGCATCTTTTACAAACTCTGTTATATTTATTTTAGTGATATCAGTATCGTCATCTATAACTTCGACTTTATTGCTGAAATTTCTATTAACCAATTCATTTATTGTCCCGTTTAATCTTATGACCAACTCATCTATTGTCTTGCCTCCTCCTATATTTAGAGGCTCAATATCAACTTCTATATCTATGTAACAAGAAAGTTCATCAATAAGCATGTTTCTCTCGTCATTTAATTCCAATGCCGGATTATCGCTTATATTGCTTTCTTTGATTTGCTGATTTAATTTTGCTATGTTTTTTGTCAATTCATTAATTTTTTGAACAGCTCCGTTTTCAAGATAACTAAGCTGTTGTTCATAGATAGTTTCTATATCCCTCGAATAATCGTTTAACATTTGAGTAAGAATTTCTGCGGATGTTCTTACTACACCTTCCATTACCGGGTCTGAGGGGCTGCTTGTAAGTGAATGAAGCTGTGCTGAAAGGTCAGAAAACTGTGCATCTAATTTATCCATTGATATTTCATCAAACACGGATTCCAAATCACTCAAAGCTTCTAGTTGAACATATTCACTGCCGGATTTTGCAGCTTCCATTCTATATCTCAAATCAAGAAATGCATCTCTGAACTGGCTCACACCGTTTGCTTCAACACCTTGTCCGATAACAACCCCCGTGGAGCCGAATTTCATGTTGCTTGTATTAAATGATAATGAGCTGATATCAAGACGTTGTCTTGTGTATCCCTTGGTATTTATATTCGATATGTTCTGACCCGTTACATCCATGTGGTTTTGATTTACTTTTAACGCGCTTGTGGCTGTTTTATATCCTAAAAAAGTCGATCTAAGCATAGCTTCTCCTTGCTATCTTTTATATTTCTTTTATATTTTCTGTGAAATCAATAAACCCTCGGTTGCATTTTTGCTTTTATCATTGCTGTATGTGTTTTTATTTTCTCCTAAATTGCTCAATCCCTTGTTTATTCTACGAAGTCTGACTTCAATAATAGTTTTTAATAGCTCGTTTATTTTTTTTAATTCCTTAATTGTATTATTTAATTCTTCAAATTCTTCTTGTAAATTTGTTTTAAATTCATTTTCTGCAGCATCAATTATTTCTTTCAGCGTCTTACCGCTTAATCCCAAAGAATTTAGAAGCTTTTCTCTTTTATGTTCAATCCCTTTCATTTGCAGATAATATACTTCTTCCTGTGATACTATATTATCTAAAGAAATTACATCATTTTTTATTACAGCTTCATATTTATCATATTCTAATTCTAAAAGCATTTTGTATATTTCATTATTTTCTTTTAATAATTCACATAAGGTATTCATCTCAGGCCTCTACTTTAATAGTCTTTTTACTATTTCTTCAACATCTATGCTATAAGTTTTATTGTTTATGCTATCCTTAATTCTGTTAATTTTATCAGCATTTGTTTCTTCGTTAATTTGTGATACCACTTTCTTTTTAATAAATTGAGGGCTCATATTTTCCTTATTTCTGCCTTTGAAATCTATCACATCATATTTATTTTCCTTGTTTACTTCTTCCTTTTTAATTAAATTAGAATTACCTTTATAGTTTATATAATTATTATTGTTGATATTTTGAATTTTCATAAACGTACCTCTTCTATTTATTTTCACATATTACTATTCGACAGAAATACAAAAAAATTTAGCTGCATTTTGTTTTTTTCATGCATTGCTCATTATTTTCTCTTCATCTATAACTAAAAGCACATCCTCGCTTTTATGTCCTTTGGCTACACCCATTATAAAACCGTTATTACCCATTTGTTTAATTTCTGCGGTTTCTTCATAAGCAGAAATATTCTCCACAGATAAAACTTCATCTACAACAAGTCCTACAAACGAATTTCCCTTTTCTAAAACTACAACCATATCTCTATTTTCTTTTAAATCATCAGTTGAATTTCCTGATTCAGCTTCTATATTCAATAATGATTTTAAGTCTACCAAGGGAATCACATTTCCTCTCAGATGTATTAAACCGTTAATATGCTCTGCAACATTGGGCACTAATGTTACAACATCCGGTTTAATAACAATTGATGTTATAAACCTGCTGTTTACAGTGTATAAAGTTTCATTAAGCTTAAATATTAACCAAGGAATAACCTCTTGTAATTCCTGCATTTCCTGCATTTCCTGCATTTGTTCTATTTGTTGGATTTGTTGAATTTGCCGGATATTTTTATTATTCATTTTGTTCTCCTTCTATTTCATCCATGTCCAAATTGAAAGATTCAATTTCTTTTTCGTTAAGTATTTTTTTAAGATCAATTAATATAACTAACTTGTTATCTAATTTGGCAATTCCGGTAATATAAGTATTAACATAATTATTGCCCATCTGCGGGGGATCTGATATATTATCAGCGCAGATATTTGTAACTTCATTGACTGAATCGACTATAAATCCAAAATATAAGCCATCAATATTTGTTACAATTATACATGTCCTTTCGTTATATTCAATTTCCTCCTTTTTTAACCTTGCCCTTACATCAATTATCGGAACAATAATTCCTCTTAAATTAATAATTCCCTTTGCATAGCTTGGAAATTCAGGGACTTCTTCTATCTCTTGCAACCCGGTTATTTGCACAACATCAGCAATGGGAATCCCTAATATATTATCTTCAATAAAAAAAGTAAGATATTTATTAATTTGAGTATCTTCTTCTTCAATATATGTATGCAAACTATTAAATTTGTCCATATCGCACCTCATAATATTATTCTATATAAGATATCGTCATGTTTTATAAAAATATTAGAAAAATTCATTCATAAATGAATACACCTGAAAAAACCCAAAGAAATATGACAAGCACCCTTCTTAACGGCAAGGATGTTCCGTCCTTTGCAATCCTAAGGTTTTCATATAATAGGGAAGGAGAACCTTCCTATTATATGAAAAAACAGTCAATAGATTTCTCTATTGACTGTTTTTTAAGTACGGAATTTACATCATTCCCATTCCGCCGCCGCCCATTGGAGGCATTGCCGGTTCTTCCTTTGGTTCGTCTGCTACTGCTGATTCTGTTGTCAATAACATTGCAGCTACGCTTGCTGCATTTTGAAGAGCTGATCTTACTACCTTTGTGGGGTCTACTATACCTGCTTCAATCATGTTTACATATTTTTCACTTAGTGCATCAAATCCGATGCCTTTATCGCTGTGTTTGATTTTTTCAACAACTACTGAGCCTTCAAGACCTGCGTTTATTACAATTTGTCTAAGGGGTTCTTCCAATGCCTTTTCAATAATCTTAGCGCCTGTCCTTGAGTCTCCTTCCAATCCTTCTGCTACAGCGGAAACTGCACCTATTGCAGTTAAAAGTGCAACTCCTCCTCCTGATACCAAGCCTTCTTCAACGGCTGCTCTTGTAGCATTTAAAGCATCTTCTATTCTTAATTTCTTTTC
>DNNJ01000174.1:7527-9046 GCA_003487955.1 Clostridiales bacterium
CTTTTCTTTGTCAAATTCTGAAGTTGATTCGTCATGCTGAGCTCTGATTTGTTTAGCTCTTTCATCAATATCTTCTTTAGAGCCTGCACCGTTTACTATTACGGTATTTTCTTTGTCAATTTTAACTGTTCCCGCATTACCAAGCATATCTAATGTTGTTTCTTTTAAGTCTAAGCCTAACTCTTCGGATATTACCTGGCCTCCTGTTAGAATTGCGATGTCTCTTAACATTTCTTTTCTTCTGTCGCCAAAGCCCGGTGCTTTTACTGCTACACAATTAAAGGTTCCTCTTAATTTATTAACTACCAATGTAGCCAATGCTTCCCCTTCTACATCTTCTGCTATAATAACCAATGATTTGCCTGTTTGAACAATTTGTTCCAAAACAGGAAGTACATCCTGAATATTTGTAATTTTTTTGTCTGTTATTAAAATATACGGCTCTTCTAAAACAGCTTCCATTTTTTCTGTATTAGTTACCATATATGCTGATAAGTATCCTCTGTCAAACTGCATACCTTCAACTACGACTAACTCTGTATCCATAGTCTTTGATTCTTCAACAGTTATAACGCCGTCTTTGCCAACATCATCCATTGCTTGTGAAATTAATTTTCCTATTTCTTCATCACCTGCGGAAATAGATGCTATTTGAGCAATTTCTTCTGATGTTTCAACTGTTTTTGTTATGTTTTTAAGCTCTTCCACAGCTTTTGCAACTGCCTTTTCAATACCTTTTTTCAGTATCATGGGATTAGCTCCTGCTGCAACATTTTTAAGCCCTTCTCTGATAATTGCCTGTGCCAATAATGTTGCTGTAGTAGTTCCGTCACCGGCTACATCATTTGTTTTTGTTGCAACCTCTTTAACCAGTTGTGCCCCCATGTTTTCAAAAGGGTCAGACAATTCAATTTCTCTTGCTATTGTAACTCCGTCATTGGTAATTTGTGGTGAACCGAAGGATTTATTTAAAACAACATTTCTTCCCTTTGGTCCTAATGTAACCTTCACGGTATCTGCTAAAGCATTAACGCCTCTTTCCATTGAGCGGCGTGCATCTTCATCAAATTTAATTATTTTTGCCATAATATCTCTCCTTTTTTATTCAATAACTGCTAATACATCAGCTAATTTAATTATAATTAATTCTTCACCGTCAATCTTCACTTCAGTTCCTGCAAATTTAGAGTAAATAACTTTATCTCCAACTTTAATTTCATCTTTTTTCTTTTCATCGTTTGTAATTCCTGCACCAACTGCAAGAACTTCTGCAACCTGCGGTTTTTCTTTTGCGGAGCCCGGCAATACTATACCGCTTTTGGTTTTTTCTTCGGCTTCAGTCATTTTAATAACTATTCTTTCGCCTAATGGTTTAATTGTCATATCAATTCCTCCTATTTATTTAATGTTATCACATACGATTTTTGTTAGCACTCGACTTCAAGGAGTGCTAACACCTATTCTTTATATTACTCATTTACCTTTATGTTTTCAACCCCTATTTATTACGATTTATGAC
>DNNJ01000174.1:9308-9488 GCA_003487955.1 Clostridiales bacterium
AAGGGGACGGGGGTACTGTCATCAAATATATTTCAAATAACAGATGTTTTTTATGCCAATATGTTGTATAATGAATTTACCAGTATAATACATAGGAGGGTTTAAAATGGCTCTTGTAACATCTCAAGAAATGTTTAAAAAAGCATATGAAGGTAAATATGCTGTAGGTGCTTTCAATGT
>DNNJ01000397.1:0-1474 GCA_003487955.1 Clostridiales bacterium
TCGTTGCGAATGACCTACCATCCATTTGTCAGAAAAAACACTCTGACAAATGGGGTTAGGGCATCTTTAGTTCCCTATGTTTGATACCAAGGCGTCATGGAGTTTTTTAAGGGCTTTTTTTTCAATCCTTGACACGTAAGATCTTGATATACCGAGAAGTTTGGCGATTTCTCTCTGAGTTTTATGCTCTTTGTTTCTTATTCCGTAGCGCATTTCAATAATGAATCTTTCTCTTTTTTGAAGTGTCCTATCTAATATTTCATCTAAAGCTTTTATTTTTTCTTCTTTATCCAATCTCCCTACTATTTCTTCTCCTTCGTATTTGATAATATCAATGAGATAAATATTATTGCCTTCCTTGTCTGTTCCCAAAGGCCCTTGAAGAGACACTTCCTTCTTCAGTTTTTTTTCGCTTCTTATGGTCATAAGCACCTCGTTGTCAATGCATTTGGCAGCATAGGTGGCAAGTCTTATTCCCTTTTTATCATCAAAAGTTGAAACAGCTTTAATCAGACCGATTGTTCCTATGGATATTAAGTCTTCCTGGTCAATTCCTACAGTCTTATACTTTTTTATAACATGTGCCACAAGGCGAAGATTTCTTTCTATAAGAATATTTCTTGCTTCTATATCACCTTTATTTGATTTCTCTATTAGTATTGCTTCTTCGTCCTTGTTTAAAGGCTGCGGGAAAGAACTTCCGTTTGTTATGTAACCAAAAATAAATATTGATAGCGGTAACAGAATTTGCAATAGTTCTTCAATCAAAAAAACACCCCCAAAGTTATACATTATATGCAAGATATTTAAAAAACTGTATGTACACTTTAAAAACTTTTTCAATGTAATATTTAACAGCATTTCTGCTATTAAATATTACATTGGCTATTTGTTACATATCCTCATCCGCAGGCGGCGTCGCACCGCCTTCTTCGCCGTTCATAGGGCAGTTCATGCGTGTCATCATTTCTCTTAATTGCTCACAGGTAATAGGGGTCATTCCGGGCATCATGGGGTACATATTGCCATCCTCCGGCGGCATACCCGGCATTTGCGGCATCTGAGGTGTCTGCGGCATTTGCGGCATCATGGGCATTCGGGGTTGCTGCATCCCCGGCGCTTGGGGCATCCCCGGAGCTTGAGGCATCCTTGGAATTCCTGGCATCCCCGGCATCATGGGCATTTGAGGTTGCTGCATTCCGGGCATCTGAGGCATCCCGGGCATTCCGGGCATCTGTGGCATTCCGGGCATCCCCGGCATCTGTGGCATTTGGGGTTGCTGCATTCCGGGCATCTGAGGCATCCCCGGCATTCTGGGCATCTGTGGCATCCACGGTGGTATTAAACCCGGAATCCCCTGTTGCGGCATCCCAGGCAGTGCTGGCATGTCTCCGTCAATTTCCAAGGGTATTTCCGTATCCGGAATAAATGGTATTCGTAACATATCTTCAGGCATTCCGGGCATTCCGGGCAT
>DNNJ01000397.1:1637-2759 GCA_003487955.1 Clostridiales bacterium
GCATTCCGGGCATTCCGGGCATTGCGCTTGCTAGCAGCATTCTGTTATTATTGAAATTTTTGTGTTCGTCAATGCCCATTGGATTATAATGATGCGGCAATGAATCGTAGTGCGGCATATTATTTCTATAATTATTCATACTAACCTCCATTTAATAGATTTTCCTTATATTAATATACGTTTGAAAAAAATATTAGTGAATTAAAAAGCAAAGAATTCTTTACTATTTTAATAAATTCATATAAAATGTAACGAGATAGATATACTTTACTGCTATAGATGGCGGGTACAACGGGAGGAAACAAATGCATTTAACTAATTTACATACTCACAGTCTTTATTGTGACGGCAGCTGCAGCCCCGAAGAGATGGTTCTATCGGCAATTAACAATAACTTTGATTCGTTGGGCATTTCATCACACGGGCCTGTTAATAAGGAAACTGACTGGAATATTAAACAAGACAAAGTTGAAGAATATATAGAAGAAGTCAATAGGCTGAAAGAAAAATACAAGGATAAAATTGAAATTTTCCTTGGTATGGAGTTAGATTACATACCTGGTGCAGGGTTTACAGACCTGTGTTTGTCTCTTATGAAAAGACTTGATTACTATATCGGCTCAGTGCATTATTTGGGAACTTTAAAAAACGGCTATATGTGGACTGTTGATTATACCATTGAAGAATTATTAACCGGTATAGATGAAAGCTTTGAAGGAAATATAAGAAAAGCTGTTGAAAAATATTATGAAACAGTTTCAGAAATGGCAGAAAAGTATCAACCTCCAATAATCGGGCACTTGGATTTATTTAATAAAAATAACAAGGACAATATATTATTTGATGAAAGAGATAAATGGTATGTGGAAGCTGTCAAGAAATGTCTGAATGTAATAAAAAATACTTCTTCTGTAATAGAAATAAACACCGGAGGAATTGCGAGAAATTACAGTAATGAACAATATCCTTCAACCTTAATATTAAAAATGATAAAGGGAAAAAATATTCCCATAATGGTAAATTCAGATGCCCATACAGCAGATGGCCTTGCATGCAAATTTACTGATATGTATAAATTAACTAATGATATAGGGTTTGAACACCTTGTATACTTAACAAAAA
>DNNJ01000397.1:3016-16354 GCA_003487955.1 Clostridiales bacterium
AGGAGATGAAATTATGATAAATATATTACTTGTGACACATGGAGACCTTGGCAAAGAATTATTGAAAAGCTCTGAGTTGATTATAGGAGAAGTTGAAAATGCCAAAAGTATATCATTTAATCTTGGCGACAGCTTTGAAACATTGTTAAAAAAAGTTGAAGAAAACACAGGAAATTTGTCTGATGATGAGCTTATTGTATTTACGGATATGTACGGAGGAAGCCCTTACAATGCAGTGAACAGGGTGATGAAAAACAGGAGTTTTTATCATATTACCGGAATTAATTTCCCATTGTTTTTAGATATTGCTATTGCTCGTGACACCTACAGCTTAAAGGAAATTGCAGAAAAAATAATCAAGAACGGGAAAAAGAGCATAGTGTTTGTCAATGAAAAGTTCTTATCAGACTGAGGCAGAAAATGAAAAATATATTCGTAAGAGTTGATGACAGACTGCTGCACGGACAGGTGGTTGTATCATGGATACCTTATCTTAAAGCAAATGAGGTTGTGATTGCAGATGATGAATATGCAAATGATGAATTTATGAGGGAGCTTATAAGGAGTTCAGGACCTGAAGGTGTTACGGTGCATGTGAAAACAATTGATGAAACTGCTGCTTATTTAAGCGATGACAATAAAAACAGGATACTTGTACTGCTCAAGAGTATTAATGGATTAAAAGAACTATTAAAAAAAGTAAAAATAAGCAATATAAATATAGGCGGAGTCGGAGCAGCAGATGGGAGAAAAAGATATTATAATTCAATTCATTTAAGTGACAATGAATTAAATATTTTAAAGGATATAGCAAATGACAATATTAATGTTGAAGTGAGAATCCTTCCAAAGGATAAGGCTATTGTTATAAAAGGTAATTAATATGACTTTGACTTTTTTAGATTATTGTTTACTTAGCATTTTTTATTTTTGGGCAAGTAGTACTGCACTTTCCTTAGGCATCGGTTATTATACAATTTACAGACCTATAATGGCAGGGATGGCTGCAGGTTTAATTCTTAATGATATACAAACAGGCATGATGGCAGGCGCAGTTGTTAATATAATTTATATTGACTTTATTTCTACGGGAGGCTCCTTTAAAGGGGACCAATGTTTGACTACCCTTATGGCGGCTATAGCTTCCATATCATTCAATTTGCATCCTGTTGAAGCAGCAGTAGCAGCTTTTCCCTTTGGCTTTTTAGGGATATTAATATGGAAATACAGATTGAGAATAAACAATATTTTTGTACATATTTATGAGAAGAAGTATAAAGAGAACAAAGCTCCTGACATAAGTTTATACAACGGGCTTCTTCCTCAGCTTCTTCTATTGGTGATGAGCTCGGCGGTTATTATAACGGCATTCTTTTTAATGTTTTTATTCAATAAATTAATAGATTTTAATGGCATTAACGTATTACTTTATTATATAGGGGTAATATTAGTTGTTTTTTCTGTTTCTAATATTTTATACAAAATAAAAAGTAAATATAATTATATGATTTTTGCTTCTATTTTTTTAGCGGCTTTAATTTTTAATATGAAAGCATATATACTGTTTATCCTTATAGCATTGGGCCTGTTATTTATAACAGATAAAAAAGTAAACTTTGTAAAAAATAAGTTTACAGGTGTTATAAAAAAAGGCGACTTGGTTTATTCATGGTTTATATGGATGAATTATTCTCATTCATGCTACAGCTATGACAGACTTATGGGTTTGGCATTTGCCCACAGTATGAAAAATATTATTAAAAAATTGTATGACAATAAATCTGAAATTTCAGAAACAATACACAATCACACTGAATTTTTCAATACGGAGCCTAATATGGGTACTCCGATACATGGATATATAATATCATTGGAGGAAGAAAGGAAGTTAAACAATAAAAGCTTTGAGGATATTTCTTATATAAAAAAAGGTATGATGGGAATATCGGCAGGGTTGGGAGATTCTTTCACTCAGGCGATACTAGCCCCGTTGTTTGTATCCATGTCGGTTATGCTTTGTTTAGATAAAAGTTATTATTTGGCGTTTATTCCTGTAATCTTTCTGTCAATATATATACTTTTCATTTCGTACAGCGGTTTTATGAATGGTTATTTTCAGGGCAGAGATAGCATGCTTCAAAGGATAAAAGACGTTAAGCAAAGCAAAATAAAGGTTTATTTTCCATATATATTTTCAGGAATTTTGGGCTTATCAATGAGCAAACTGCTTTTTAACAACATAAGACCTTCAGAAAATATATTTACATTGGGCATAATTTTATTTGCAGCTTTTTTAACTTTTTTAAGGAAAAGGAGAGAGCAATGAAAAGAAAAGTGGGAATAATGGGCGGCTCTTTTGATCCTATACATATAGGTCATTTAGTTGCGGCTAATGAAGTGTTAAATATATACAAACTAGATGAAATTATTTTTGTTCCGACAGGGGACCCGCCGCATAAAGATAACCTTAGAGCCGCTTCATTTCACAGATTATTAATGGTTAATATTGCAGTTTTGTCTAACAACAAATTCAGCGTTTCAGATATTGAAATCAAAAGCCCGGGTAAAAGTTATACCTTGGATACCTTAAGTGAATTTCACAAGCTGTATAAAGACACGGAATTTTATTTTATAACCGGTACTGATGCGGTATTCAATCTTTCAAACTGGTACCGGCCTGAAGAAGTTCTAAAGCTTTGCAGATTTATTGCAGCTACAAGACCGGGAATAAGTATTGAGGAAGTAAACGCAAAGATAAATGAAATAAAGAAAATGTTCGGCGGAAATATCGAAATATTACAGGTACCCATGCTTCAAATATCTTCTACTGATATAAGAGAAAGATTCAGGATGGGGGTTTCTGTAAAATACTTATTGCCTGAATCTGTTGAACAATATATAATTAAAAATGAGCTATATTTAAGGTGTGGGAACACACCTTAATGAGGGAGAGTCTTTGGAGTAAGCATTAAGGAATGTCCCCAAATTGGGGGGACACACCTCCCTATTTAGGGAGAGTCTCTGCTGGTAGGAGGAATGTCCCCGTGAGGGAAATGCATTTTGAAGAATTAAAAAAAGAATTGGAAATTGAATTAAGACAAAAATTATACCGGCACAGCATCGGTACAATGGAGGAAGCTGAAAAACTTGCTTCAGTTTATGGCTGTGATATGTCAAAGGCAAAAATTGCAGGATTATTGCATGATTGTGGAAAGGGAAGATGCAGAGATAATTTAAAACATGCCAAGAAAAGTGCAGAGCTTGCCCAGGCAAAGTTTGGTGTAAAAGATAAGGATATTATCAATGCAATTAAGTATCACACAACAGGAAGAGTAAATATGACTTTTTTGGAAAAAATAATATTTATAGCAGATAAAATAGAGCCAAACAGACATTACGAAGGTGTTGAAGAAATTAGAAAAGAAGCGTACTCAAACATTGATGCAGCTATAATTAAATCGTTGGAAAGCACAATAGAGTATGTTAAAAATAGAAATATGGTTCTTGATATGGAATCAGTATATACACTTAATTATTTAAAGGAGGGTAAATGAGTTCAGTTCAAAAAAGTATCGAAACAATTTTAAAAGCTTGCGACAATAAAAAAGCTTATAACTTTATTGTATTAAATGTGTCTAAATCCAGCTCAATTACAGATTATTTCATCATATGCAGCGGTAATAACGAAAAACAGACAGCTGCAATTGCAGAAGAGGTACTTGAAAAGGGAGCTTTAGAAGGGATGGATTTTTTCTATAAGGAAGGTTTTGAAACCGGGAGATGGATTTTATTAGAAACTGATGACATTATTGTTCATATCTTTCACAAGGACGAAAGGGCAATTTATGACTTGGAATCTTTGTGGTATGATAACAATTCATTGGATGTTGAGCAATATGGAATAATAAATTGGAAATAGGAGGGTATTATGAACAGTGTTATTCAAACAAACAATGCACCTGCGGCAGTAGGTCCTTATTCACAAGGAATAAAAGCCGGCAACACAATATATGTTTCAGGACAGCTTGCATTTAATCCGACAACCGGTGAGCTTTACAATGGTACAGATATTAAAGAAGAAACAAGAAGATGTTTAATGAATGTTAAAGCTATTTTGGAGGCATCAGGAGCATCGCTTGAAGATGTTGTAAAATGTACTGTATATATCAAGGATATGAACCAATTTGGATTGATAAATGAAGCTTATGCCGAAGCGTTCCAAGAAACAAAACCGGCAAGAGTATGTGTTGAGATAGCTAAACTTCCCAAGGACGGAAATGTAGAAATTGATGCAATTGCAGTGAGATAGTGGAAGGGGGACACACCTCTACTATAGGGAAAGTCTTTGGGGAAAGAGGAATGTCCCCGTACTTAGGGGGACACACCGAATAAGGTATACGGAAGTTAAGTCGTTGGGGTCAAGCCATGAAGGAATGTCCCGGTTTCAAAAAGTTGCAGGCTTGCTGCAACTTTTTTTAGTAATTATTGTATCTGCTTCGTCTTTTCTTTCTGTTAAGCCGAATCCTTATATCGTTATATATTTTCAAAAGAAGCGTTAAAATTACTGCGAACAATATAATAAACCCTATAAACTTAACAATTGAAAGAAAAATATTCCCTTGTCCATCTTGTGCGGTACTTTTTACCGATATTGGACATATTAAATTCACTGTTCCTATTACTTCATTGTCAAGAGTATATTCAATCTTACCGACAACATTGTTCTTTTCAATAGGCAGAGTTATATCATTTATATATACATTTGATTTAATATCATCAAAAGAGTCTTTTTCAATAAGAGCAGTCAAATCGCTTTCTGTAATTACGGATATTTCCTTTGAATCGCCATTGGTGATTTTTACATTTTTTATAAAGGTATTTTTGCCCACCAACGTGGCAGATTCATATTCTTCAAACCCATAATTAAAAAGATTATGTGCATCTTGATACATTTCAAGAGAAATCCCCTTCATGGTTACTGCTATAAGCTCAGTTCCGTCTTTTTTGGCAGTTGCCGCCAAACAGTTTCCCGCTTGCGGTGTATAACCGGTCTTTGCCCCGTTGGCATATTCATAATAAGGGCTTATATATGCACCATCCACATAAATTTGATTATAACTTGTATTATATATTAATTTATTCAAAGACGTGAAATATCGCGGCTCATCTTTTTTATTTGTTGTTTGTATTTCATACTTGGTTGTTGACACGATTCTTCTGAATGTATCATTTTCCATTGCATACTTGGTTATTAAGGCTAAGTCAGCTGCAGTTGAGTAATGATTCGTATCATGAAGTCCGTGAGGATTTATAAAATTAGTACTGTATGCCCCTAATTCTTTTGCCTTTTCATTCATCATTTTTACAAAATTCTCCAAGCTTCCTCCATAATGCTTTGCAATTGCAGAAGCAGCATCATTTGCCGAAGGCAGCATCAATGCATAAAGCAGCTCTTTTAAAGTCAGTATTTCTCCGGGCTCCAATGCTATGTGGCTTCCATCAATTTCAAAGGGAGTATCATCATCCACCGTAATTACATCAGTTAACTCTCCCAATTCTATGGCAAGAATTGCCGTCATAATCTTCGTTAAACTTGCAGGGTACATTTTTTTGTCCGCATTTTTTTGAGCTAATATGGTACCTGAGCCCGCATCGATTAAAATTGCAGATTCGCTTAAGATTGCAGGGGTTGCAAATACTGTGTTGAAATTAGCTAAAAAACACGTGAAGATTAATATGTAGAATAGTATTCGTTTTATCATGTATAACTCCTTAAAAGTTGTATGGGGACACACCTCTAATATGGGGCAAGTCTCCGCGGGCAGAGGAATGTCCCCAAATTGAGTGGGACACACCTCTTATTAAGGGCAAGCCTCCGCGGGCATAGGAATGTCCCCCAAATATATCAAATTATAGTATAGCAGAAAAATTAATATTTGTAATCAAAAATTTTGATTTTTTAAATAAATAATGTATAATAGAGGAAACAAGGTATGGGGACACACCTCTATTATAGGGATAGTCTTTGCGGGCATGAGGAATGTCCCCGAATTGAGAGGGGATACCAAGATTGCATTTTAGGGGGAGCTATGAACAACAGCGTCTACAAGAAAGGACTTGCCGTTGTTTTAATCATTGCAATAATTATTATGGCTGCCTTGGGGATTAAACTGTCCGGCAAGGAAAAAGAAGTTGCTTTTACAAATTATTCAGGCATTGAGCAAAATGAAGAACCAAAGGAAGAAGTAAAAAAGTATATTTTTGTTGACATTGATGGAGCCGTAATTAATCCGGGAGTTTACGAGTTAATAGAAGGAAGCAGGGTTAATGATGCCATTAATCAAGCAGGAGGTCTTAAGGAAAAAGCAATTACACAAAATTTAAATAAGGCGAGAAAATTGGTTGACGGAGAAAAAATTTACATATATATAGAAGGCGAAATGGAAATCATTACATCAGATGACAATGATGTCTTAATTAATATCAATACTGCATCTGCTGATGTTTTAATGTCTCTTCCCGGAATCGGAGAAGTATATGCCAAAAGAATTGTTGAATATAGAAATACCAAGAAGTTTAGTTCCATAGAGGAAATAAAAAACATACAAGGAATCGGGGATAAAACTTTTGAAAAGCTAAAAGAATTAATAACAGTAAACTGAAGAGGAATGGGGACACACCTTTAGAGGTATAGGGACACACCTTAATGAAGGGAGAGTCTTTGGAGTAAGCATTAAGGAATGTCCCTAAATTGGAGTCTATGGGGTAAGCATTAAAGGAATGTCCCCAATAGAAGGGAGTATGAAATGGATGCAAATAAGTATTACAGGAACATTCCAAAAGTAGATTCAATAATGGAAAATGGGAAAATTAAGGAATTATTGGATATTACAAGCAGGGAATTGGTGTTGGACTGTGCAAGAAAAGCTACTGAAGACCTAAGAATATTTATTAATGACAAACCTAATGAAGATGAAATTAATGCAGAAATTAACAACATAATAAATAAAATTGCTTTACAAGTACATAAATTACTCACGTATAATATGAAAAAAGTTGTAAACGGCACAGGGACAATTCTTCATACTAATTTGGGCAGAGCGCCAATATCAAAGGAAGCAGCCGAAAGAGCAAAGAATATTGTAACAGGATATTCAAACCTTGAATTTGATTTAGAACATGGGAAAAGAGGGTCTCGGTATTCCCATTTTGAAAAAATAATCACGAGAATTACCGGAGCAGAGGCGGCAATAGCAGTCAATAACAACGCAGCTGCGGTACTTTTGATTTTGTCTTCATTAGCTAAGGATAAGGAAGTAATTGTATCAAGGGGTGAATTGGTAGAAATAGGGGGCTCATTCAGGGTTCCGGACGTAATGAAGCAAAGCGGCGGAATATTGGTTGAAGTAGGCACCACAAATAAAACTCACCTGCATGATTATGAAGAGAATATTTCTTCTGAAACTGCAGCTTTATTAAAGGTGCATACCAGCAATTATAAGATTGTTGGTTTTACGGAAAGTGTTTCAATTGAGGAATTATCTGAGCTAGGTAAAAAGTATAATATCCCTGTTATCGAAGATATCGGAAGCGGAGTATTGATAGACCTTAGCAATTGCGGTTTAACATACGAGCCTATGGTTCAAAACTCAATTAAGGCAGGAGTTGACATCATTTGCTTCAGCGGAGACAAACTTTTGGGAGGTCCTCAGGCAGGTATCATTGCAGGGAAAAAACAATATATAGATAAAATAAAAAAACATCCTTTAAACAGAGCATTAAGAATCGACAAGTTTACTGCAGCAGTATTGGAAAGTGTATTTCATGAATATATAGATGAAGAAAGAGCAATGGAAAACATCCCTGTGCTTAAAATGATAAACATGAATATTGAAGATATAAAAATAAACGCAGAAAAACTTTTGCTCAAGCTTGAAGATTTTTCTGAATTTCAAGATATTAATATTGAAGAATGCTTGTCTCAAATAGGAGGAGGAGCTCTTCCCTTGGAAAGAATGAAAAGCTATGCAGTTTCCATAAAACCTAAAATCATGAGCTGTGCAAACTTTGAAAGGGAATTAAGAAACTTGGAAGTCCCGATTATAGGAAGAGTTGTAAATGATACTTTCTACATAGATTTAAGAACAGTTTTAGAAGGTGAGGACCAGACAATTTATGATGGGATTAAAAGTTTATTCAAATAATATTTTGGAGGCATTATGAGAAATATTATTATTGGAACAGCAGGACATATCGACCATGGGAAAACCACATTGATAAAAGCTTTGACCGGTAGAGATACAGACAGATGGGAAGAAGAAAAAAGAAGAGGAATAACCATTGATTTAGGATTCACCTATTTTGACCTTCCGGATGGCAGCAAAGCAGGTATTATCGATGTACCCGGTCATGAAAAATTTGTTAAAAACATGCTTGCCGGGGTAGTGGGAATGGATATGGTGCTTTTAGTTATTGCAGCAGATGAAGGAATCATGCCTCAGACCACCGAACATTTGAACATTTTAAACTTATTGGGAGTTGAAAATGGAATTGTTGTTATGACCAAATGCGATTTAGCTGATGAAGAATGGATAAGCCTAGTTAAAGAAGACATAACTGAATCCTTGACCTCCACATTTTTAGAAGGAGCACCGATAGTTGAAGTATCATCCAAGACAGGATATGGAATAGATAAACTTATTCAAGAAATCAGCAATTTAGCTGATATGGCAGTAAAGGAAAGAGAACTGGACACAATTCCAAGGCTTCCCATAGACAGAGTTTTCTCCATACAGGGTTTTGGTACGGTAATAACAGGAACCTTGATAACAGGTATATTAAAAAAGGGTGAAGAAGTAGAAATTTATCCCGTCAATAAGCTCTGCAGGATAAGAAATATTCAGGTTCATTCCTCTGATGCAGAAAAGGCTTATGCAGGTCAAAGAACCGCAATCAATTTGTCGAATATCAGAAAAGATGACATTTACAGGGGATGTGTAATTGCACCGGTTAATTCAATGAAAAACACTATGATGCTTGATGTGAAGCTTAACTTGTTGAAAAACTCCAAGCGTTCGGTAATAAACCGTTCGAGGCTTCACCTTTACACCGGTACCAGCGAAATTCTTACAAGAGTTGTTCTTCTTGACAGAGATGAATTAAAACCCGGAGAAAGCTGCTATGCTCAGTTAAGATTAGAGGAAGAAGTTGCTGTCAGAAGGGGAGACAAATTTATTGCAAGGTTTTATTCTCCCTTGGAAACAGTCGGGGGAGGAGAAATTATTGAGTCTGTGCCTTTAAAAAGAAAAAGATTTGATGAGAACCTTATTGAAGAGCTTAAAATTAAGGAAAAAGGAACCGGCGCCGATGTAATTGAAAAACTTGTCAAGGAAACAAAGGACCTGAGCTCTGTCTCTGTCTTGGCAAAAATGACTGCCCTGACAGAAATAGAAGTTAAAGACAACATTGAAATATTGGAGCAGGAAGAAAAAATATCTATATTCAAAGTGAAAAATGACATGTATGTATGGCACAAGAGCTTTGAAATTGAAATAGAAGAAAGATTAGAGAAATACTTGTTTAATTACCATAAAGATAACAAATATGCAAAAGGGGCTAAGAAATCCGAGATTAAAAGCAAATTACTGCCGGCTCTCAAACAACTTTTATTTGATGCGGTCATTCAGACATTTGCCGAAAAAGGATTGATAAAACAAAGCGATGAGTTTATATCGCTGCCTTATTTCAAAATTGAATATGATGAGGATTACAAAGAAATCAAAGAAAAAGCATTAAATATTCTTAACGATGCAAAATTTGAATTTCTAAAAACTAATGAGCTATTAGAGAAAATAAGCCATGCTATGAAAGATGAAGTGGTTTCTTTAATGCTTGCAGAAAAGGAGTTAATAAAATTAAATGATATAGTTACAACAACAGAATTATACGAAGAAGCAAAGAAAATATTAGTTGAATTCTTGAATAAGAACAATAAAATTAGTGCTGCCCAGTACAGAGACTTGCTTGATACCAACAGGAAAACGGCAATAGCGCTTTTGGAGCATTTCGATATGATAAAGCTTACAAAAAGGGTAGAAAACGATAGGATACTACTTGATTTGACAATAATTTAATATTTTTCTTGACAAAATGTGCTTTATTATGTAAGATTAATGAAAGTTTAATTTTTTGTAACAATCTAATTTAAGGAGCGTAATAAATGAAAGTCTTGATTGTTGACGATGAACTTTTAACCATTAAGAATCTTAAATACAGTTTTGAGCAGGATAATTACGAAGTTGAATCTACTGATAACAGCAATGAAGCTTTAAAAAAAATTACAACGACTGATTACGATATTATACTACTTGATTTGATACTTCCTGAAACAGATGGTCTTGAGGTTTGTCAAAAAATTAGAGAAATTTCAAATGTTCCGATTTTGATTTTGTCAGCAAACAATGAAGATATGAGTAAAATATTGGGATTAGAATATGGTGCTGATGATTACATTACTAAGCCGTTTAATATTTTAGAGCTTAAAGCACGAATGAAAGCGATTTTAAGAAGGACAAGGGGTTCAAGCCAAAAAGCAAATGAGCAGACTTTGGTGGTGGATGATTTTATTATTAATGCATTAGGCAGGAAAGTCAGTCTTCATAAACAGGAGATAAATCTTACCGCAAAAGAGTTTGATTTGTTGCTTTTATTAATAACAAACCCCGGAAAGGTATTCTCCAGGGAGGAGCTTTTGGAAATAATATGGGGTTATGAATACTATGGTGATTTGAGAACAGTTGACGTTCATGTGAGAAGACTGAGGGAAAAAATAGAAACTAAAAATAAGGCATATGAGTATATACTCACAAAGTGGGGAGTAGGATATTATTTCAGAAACAAATGATAATATACACCATAGCTGCAAGTGAAATTTTGCAGCTATTTTTTATTTTCTGTCATTTTGATTATACCTGTATAAAATCAGCTTGTATTTATAAATAGGATATGATAATATATGTGATGGGGATAGATAGGTGCTGGTGTGCCTCCTGGTCTTCAAAATCAGTTGCGGGGCGGAGTCGTCCCGGGTGGGTTCAATTCCCACATATTCCCGCCATTTTAAGGAGAAATATTATGCCTAATTGTGTATTGGTATGTGTAACCAGACAGAAAACAAGCGAAAAGCTGATAAAAAAAGGAGTGGAACTTACTAAGGGAGAAGAAAACAGTTGTTTAAATGTTATACATGTTGTTAACGAAAACGACAAGCTTTTGTATAATTTAAGCGATGGAGACGCATTGGAATATTTATTTGAAATTACTAAAGATGTTGGTGCTGCCAATTTAGTAGTTAAAAGATCTAAGGACGTTATAAAGACATTAGTAGACTATGCAGAAGAAATAAATTGTACCCATATTGTATTGGGCAACTCAAATAATCCATCAAACAATTTTATTTCTAAACTGCAGAGAAAACTTCCCAACGTTGATTTTATAATTTAGGATACTATTATGGGCAGAATTTTATTTATAATAAAGTTTCTATTTGATAAAAATGTTCCCTTGAGGGAAAAGTGGTGGGTTGTTATACCCATTATTTATATACTGAGTCCTGCGGATTTAATACCTGAACCAATATTAGGGTTCGGCATAGTAGATGATTTGGTAATGATAGGCTTTTTATTAACAATAGTTCATGATAAAATCAAGAAATATTATTTTGATAATAGTAATGAAGATAAAGATATTGTAGAAAATGTTGAATATGAAATTGACAAGGATGAGGAAAAATAAACTCATCCTTATTTTTTCTTTAATAATTTGTAAAATAATACAAAAATGTCTTTATTTTTGTCGAAATACTTGTTAATATATAGTTAATAATATTCGGAGGTCTGCTTATGAATAATAATTACAAGATTATCCGTACTATTTATGAAAATGTATTCCAAAGAATTTTGGAATGCAAGGACGATGATACGGGTGCAATATTTTACTCCAATATAATAACAAGCAAAAAAGTTATTAATTTAATAAATGTTAAGGATTTAAAAAAGATAAGTTCAAATATTTTAGAATGCTACAATACAGAAGACAGGATTTATATATTTACAAAATCTTTAGAAATAGATTGCAGAAAATTAATAGACTTGGCAAATAGTAACCTTACCATGAAGCAACAGTTCAGCCTTGCAGAAAAATCAATAAACTTAGCCTCAAATATTTACAATATGACTGATGTAGTTCAGCAGAAAATTTTGGATTTAGACCGATTGTACATTGACGAGAATAATGATCTGATTGTTGACTGCAATCTTATATTTGAACAGGAATATGATATAGCCGACAATGAAACATTTAAAAGATTGGGCAATATTATACATATGATTTTTTCCGGAACAGAAATTATTGATTATAACATATCTGACACGATACCGCCGGATATTTTGAAAATAATAGTAAGATGCCTTACAAGAGAATATGTTTTTCCAAACGATGCTTTAGTGGAACTAAAAAGCTCACCTATTTTTAATATGATTTTTGGAGAAGAGATTGTTAATGAACAAAAAGAACCTGAGGAGCCGTCTATTGTAATACATGATGAAAGCACCGACGATTATCACAATATTTATTTGCAAGATGAACAAACCGATAATAAGAAAACCATTATAAACAAAGATATTATAAGAGCAGCTGTATCATTGTTTATAGTTGTTATGGTACTTCTTTTGGGAAATGCAATAATAAAAAAATTAAACAAAGGCGATGAAGCCGAAGCAGTTAATAATGTTAAACCACCTGTAAGTTTACCGGAAAACCCGCCTTCAGAAACACCGGCTGAAGAAGAGCCTGTTCAAGAGTCAACAGATATTCATTTAAGTGAAGAGCTGTTGAAAAGTATCGGATATGAAGGAGCATTAGCCCAAAAAGATACTGATATATATGTGGAAGGAAACTCTTCCTTGACAGTGGAAAATGATGGACAAGAAAAAGTTAAAGCACTGTTTGCAGCTGTTGATTTCACGGATGAAGATTTTAACTATATGCTTATGAAACAAATAGGTATTTCAGGAAAAATCAAATCACAATATGATACTCAAGCATCAGTGGTTTTTGAAGCATATAAAGATGGTGTTATAAAGTCGAATTTTCACTCATTGGTTAATGCATATGATGATATATGGTCACAGTTTACAGTTCCTATAAACGTAACGGATGCAGATACTCTATATATCTATTTGGAATATGAAGGTGAAAATAAAGTGTGGATTGATTCCTTGTTAATTGATGTAATCAAATAAAGATGCCCTAACCCTATTTTTTCAAGCAAAGCGCAGA
>DNNJ01000335.1 GCA_003487955.1 Clostridiales bacterium
TTATTAATATTTTTTAAGTAATAATCTATTTTCAAAGAAGAGTGGAGGTTAAAGAGTAGCTCATTTTCATACTTCCTGTTATCAACCTTTAAATCTATAATTCTATATCTGTTATACAATGCCGGTGTCTTACCATTGGTGCCGGAGCTTCTTATGGGCTCTATAAGACCGGCATCTATTTTATCCATTATAACGTTTACCAAGGAATGGTAGTCATTTAATTTGTAAACCTTTGAAATTTCATCAAGGGTTATTTTCTTCTTTCCTATGTTTCTTATGGATTTCATAAGTCCATCTCCAATTTTTTTCATTTTATAAAATTTCATCTTATTTTAATAGTCTTCATTATTATACACCAGAATAATCAACTTCTCAAGTTTGAGACCAATACGGATAAGAAAAACATCCCCTAGCGAACGAACTGTAATTATACGTTGGCTAATTACTATAAAAATAAAACTACAAAACTCGATTTTTGTCTAAAGACATGCCTCCATCTGTTATTTTCACACTGACTCTGATTGATGAATGTATTTCGACACCGTCAAAGCCTGTTATATTATCAAGAGTTTTCTTGAGATATTTAGTAAATTAACGATATATTTTACATTATATTCCATTATATCGCTTTAATCTCCATTTATCAACATACCCTTTCATATCGTCGTATCGAATTAGTAGACCGCCAATTTTAATGGACAAGTTTTTATAATAGATTTTAATAGAATCATGTGATATTATTATTCATATCAAGTGGAATCTAAGTCAAATGAGAATTTAATGATGAAATTATTAGATTGAATTTTCAATCTTACATAATAGTCCTTCTTTAACTATTATAATACTACCAAGAATTACAAGTTTTCAAGAAATGTTTTCAGGTTAATATCTCTTATACTACATTATTCGTCGTAATAAGTGTAAATATGCAATTAATTTTCGTTGTAAAAAGTGTAAAGATGGGATATACTATGTGTATGAGGTGATGTGTATGTACAGAGATGCAATGAATGATCTGCATAAATGGAAAAGCAAAAAGAATAAAAAGCCATTGATTATCAGGGGAGCACGCCAGGTGGGTAAAACATGGCTCATGCGTGAGTTTGGAAATTCTTCTTATGATGAGATGGTATATATAAACTTTGATAACAATACTCAAATGAAAGAACTTTTCTCTGTTGATATGAATATTGAGCGTATTATTACAGGGTTGGAGCTTTATACGGGACATAAAATTAATCCTTTAAACACAGTGCTTATATTTGATGAGATACAAGAGGTACCACAAGCTTTATCGGCACTGAAATATTTTAATGAAATTGCACCTGAATATCAAATTATCTGCGCGGGCTCCCTGCTTGGTGTGGCACTGCATAGCGGTACATCTTTTCCTGTTGGGAAGGTAGAGTTTCTGGATTTATATCCATTATCCTTTAGCGAATTTATGAGGGCAATGGGTAGAAATCAGTTTATTGAGCTGCTTGAAAAACAGGACTTCGGCATGGCTACCACCTTTAGGCAGGAATATATTAATTTGCTTAAACACTATTACTATGTTGGCGGCATGCCCGAGGCAGTAAAAGCTTTTGCAGATAACAGGGATTTTAATGAAGCACGCGTGATTCAACAAAGGATACTGGACGCATATGAGCAGGATTTTTCCAAACATGCTCCAAATGAAACAGTTCCACGCATTCGTATGCTTTGGAACAGTATTCCCGGACAGCTTACTAAAGAAAACAAGAAATTTGTCTATGGCATCATTAAGGAGGGTGCAAGGGCTAAGGATTACGAAATGGCTCTTATGTGGCTTGCTGATTGCGGACTTGTTCATAAGGTTCATCGGGCAACATCACCAAATATCCCATTAAAGGCATATGAGGATTTTAAAGCTTTTAAGCTCTTTTTAGTTGATGTGGGTCTTCTTTCATGTATGGTTCGACTCAATCAGAGAGTCTTGATTGATGGGAGCAGGCTATTCCAAGAATTTAAGGGTTCCCTTACGGAACAATATGTACTGCAGCAGCTTAAAACCATTAAAGGTATAGAAACCTATTATTGGACAAATGACCGAGGAGGTGCTGAAATAGACTTCCTTATTGATAACGGAATAGACGTTATTCCTATTGAGGTAAAAGCAGAAACAAACCTGAAATCGAAAAGCCTAAAAACATTTTGCGAAAAATTTAAACCTAAAATATCCATACGTACAAGTATGTCAGATTACAAGCAGGAAGATTGGCTATTGAATTTGCCATTGTGGGCAGTGGAGAGTATACGGGAAATAAGATAATAATAGTTGGCGGCAAAATCCTTTGCAAAATCAACTCCTGATACAACTTCTCCAAATACTATGCCTTTGTATTGAATAATTTTCTTACCTTCTAATGTTGTAAGTTTGTAATAATTCCGTGTTTAACTGCTTTGACATACATATCACGGAAACAGCATACTATTAAATTTAATGAAAATTTACCTTTAACTACTATAAAAATAAGACTATAAAGCTCGATTTTTGTCAACACTAACCATCATTTTTATTCTCCCAATGTTTCTTTGCATTATCATATATCTCGTCTAAAGACATACCTTCAAAAATTTCATCTTTAATTATTAAATAATCATTCTTACTTATATCTCCAGATTGTCGTATAAATCTTAAAAAGCCGGTCATAAGAATTAATTTCGATGTCCGAAACATAGCAACATCAATGGATATAAAATATTAACAAAATAAAACGC
>DNNJ01000030.1 GCA_003487955.1 Clostridiales bacterium
GTTAAATAATCATAAAAATTAATAGCTAGATTTGTTTTAAAAAGCTGAGAGATATAATTTCTATTATAATGGCTTACTTCAGCTAAATCATTTAAAGTTATTGTCTTCATATAATTTTTATCGATATATTTGATCATTTTTTCAATGGTTTTTATTCTTTTGTTGCTATGCATAAGTGTTGTTGATAGTATTTCTTTAGGTGGATAATACGAAACAATAGTGTGTAATAGTGCATAAAAAGCACTTTCAAAAAGCAATTTTTGCTCAAGAGTTTGTGCATTACAGTTAAGAATCATTTCTGAAAGATAAGCCCTAATTAGCCTAAACTCTATAGCATATTTGGTTTCATTATTAGAACAGCAATCAAAATACAAATACTCTAATTTCTCATAATGATTTTTGAAAAATCCTGGATCTATATGTAGAACCATAGCTATACTATTCGGCTTTTTTGCCAAAGTCGCATGACCTTTGTTCGAATTGATTAATATAACATCATCAGCTTTAAGATCTTTACTCACCTTATCTGTACATACTTCCACTTCTCCATTAATAACAGTGAGTATTTCCAGATCCCTATGCCAATTGTAGTGATATGAACCAATCTTATAAATATATTGTTTTAGATATATATCATTCTTATTGAAAGTATAATAAAATTGCTGCAAATTATTCAACCCCATTTACACCGAAGTTATACAATCTATATGTAAGTTTTTATGATAGTTTCAATAGTTTTATTAATTTATTATATCATTACTTTATGTTTTTTACAAGTTTGAATTTCCCAAAAAAATTCTATTTGCATTAATAGCTGTAATACTGTTCATTCATGGAATAAGGGCACCAATCCGTGTGAGAAAAAAAGGTGTTGACAAAAACATTAAATTTTAATAATATGATATGTAATTAAATAATTGCAATGAAAAAGAGGAGTAAGTGCATAAACTTGTCAGAGAGTGAAATCCACCGGATGAAAGGTTTCATAGGTCAATGTGTGCTGAAGGTAGCTTTTGAGCATTTAATCTGAAGTAACAGTAAGATTAAACGGATAGCCGTTATATTTTTAAGAGCCGTAATGGAAATTAGGTGGTACCGCGGGTTTTCTCGTCCTTTTGATTGAGAAAACTCGCGTTTTTTCATGACCTAACCCAATTTCTTCGACTGGAAGGAGAAAGAAATTGATGGTAGGTCAGATGCAGCGCAATCCCAATTTGCGCGACGAAAGGAGCGAGCAAATTGGAGATGGAGCCTGCGAATTTAGAAAGGAATGATATTATGTCAACGAACATACCAAGTAAGTACAATCCGAAGGAATTTGAAGATAAAATTTATAAAATCTGGTTGGATGAAAATTGCTTCAGAGCAGAGATTAACAAAGATAAGAAACCATTTACCATTGTGATGCCGCCTCCAAATATTACAGGGCAGCTTCATATGGGGCATGCGTTGGACCAAACACTGCAGGATGTTCTCATCAGATGGAAGAGATTGATGGGCTATGAAGCTTTGTGGCTTCCCGGTTCAGACCATGCAAGCATTGCTACCGAGGTAAAGGTAGTAGAAAGACTTAAAAAGGAAGAAGGAAAAACAAAGGAAGATATAGGCAGGGAAGAATTCCTTAATAGAGCCTGGAAGTGGAAAGAAGAATTTGGCGGCAGAATAGTTGAGCAGGTTAAAAGATTAGGTAATTCCTGCGACTGGTCGAGAGAAAGATTCACCATGGATGAGGGCTGTAATGAAGCTGTTACTGAGTTTTTCGTAAGGCTGTACGAAAGGGGACTTATTTATAAAGGAAAAAGAATAATAAACTGGTGTCCTGACTGTCACACAACACTTTCTGATATAGAAGTTGAACATGAGGATACTGCAGGCAAATATTATTATGTGAAATATCCATTTGCTGATAATAAAGATGAATATTTCATTATTGCAACCACCAGACCGGAAACAATTTTCGGAGATGTCGCTATAGCTGCACACCCTGATGATGAAAGATACAAACACTTAATCGGAAGAAAAGTAATTGTTCCATTAGTTGGAAGGGAAATCCCCATTATTGCAGATGAATATCCTGATATGGAAAAGGGTACGGGTGCATTGAAAATAACTCCGGCTCATGACCCTAACGACTTTGAAATAGGACTTCGTCACAACTTGGAGCAAATAAGCTGTATGAACGAAGACGGAACTATGAATGAAGTTGCAGGCAAATATAAAGGTATGAGTCGTTTTGAATGCAGAGAAGCATTTGTAAAAGACCTTGAAGACAATGGATACATGATTAAGACAGAGAATACCGACCACAATGTAGGGACTTGTTACAGATGCCACAATGTTATTGAGCCGAGAATTTCCGACCAGTGGTTTGTTAAAATGAAACCATTGGCAGCCCCTGCATTAAAGGTAGTTGAAGATAAGGAAATGCAGCTGGTTCCGGAGCGTTTTACGAAAATCTACAATCACTGGCTTGAAAATATAAGAGACTGGTGTATTTCAAGACAACTGTGGTGGGGGCACAGAATCCCTGCATATTACTGTCAGGACTGCGATGAAATGATGGTTCAAAAAGATGCTCCCGAAAAGTGCAGCAAATGCGGAAGCACCAATATTATACAAGATGAAGATGTTCTTGATACATGGTTTTCATCAGGACTCTGGCCGTTTTCAACCTTAGGCTGGCCGCATGAAACCGAAGATTTAAAATATTTCTATCCTACCGATGTTTTAGTTACAGGATACGATATTATATTTTTCTGGGTTATAAGGATGGTGTTTTCAGCTTTGGAAGTTACCGGCGAATCACCCTTTAAATATACATTTATTCATGGCTTGGTGAGAGATGCTGAAGGAAGAAAAATGAGCAAATCATTAGGAAACGGCATAGACCCTCTTGATATTATCGATAACTACGGTGCAGATGCCCTGCGTTTCATGCTTATGACAGGAATTTCTCCCGGAAACGATACTCGCTTTAATTATGACAGATTGGAATCAAGCCGTAATTTTGCAAATAAACTGTGGAATGCTTCAAGATTTGTATTGATGAATTTAGACGGTAAGTTGACAGATAAAGAAACTGCAAAGAAAAATTATAAAGTAGAAGACAAATGGATTATTAGCAGGGCTAACAAAGCAACTAGGGATGCTACAGAATATCTTGAAAAATTTGAATTAGGAATGGCTGCACAGAGGGTTTATGATTTTATATGGAATGAATACTGCGACTGGTATATTGAAATTGTTAAACCGAGACTTTATGGAGCAGATGGTGATGACAAGAATACAGCCAAGTTTGTATTGATTAAAGTTTTAAAGGATATGCTGAAGCTATTGCACCCGTTTATGCCGTTCATTACGGAAGAAATATGGTCATACCTGCCGGATACTTCTTCAAGATTAGTAAGAGCAAATTGGCCTGAATATTTGGAAGAAGAAACTTTTGAAGAGGCAGAAGAAAATATTGAGTTTATAATGGAGGCAGTTAGAAGTATTCGTAATATAAGAGCAGAAATGAATGTTCTGCCTTCAAGAAAAGCAAGAGCAATATTTATCCCTTCAAACACAGAAGCAAGACTATTTATCGAATCAGGGGCTAAATATTTTTCGACATTAGCAAATATTACGGAGGTAAAAATTGTAAATGATAAGAAAGAAATAGGTGAAGATACAGCTTCTTCAGTTATTGACGGAACAGAAATTTACCTGCCTTTAGCTGATTTAATAGATTATGAAAAAGAAATCGAAAGACTTGAAAAAGAAAAAGCAAGGCTTGAAGGCGAGCTAAAAAGAGTTAACGGTAAGCTAAGCAATGAAAGATTTATGAGTAAGGCTCCGGAAAGTGTTGTTAATGAAGAAAAAGAAAAGCTTCAAAAATATCAGTTGATGATGGAAAAGGTACTTGAAAGATTAGAGCAAATGCAGAAATAATAAAAATAATCGCTCACGGTTTCGGACACGAATAATTCTAAGAGCTTATTTCGGCTAAAAATCCTACAGCTTGCAAACTCGCCTTGCTCAAACAATGCAAGCTGCTTAACGGATTTTTAAGCCTGCATTCGCTAAGAATTATAATCGTGTCCCGCAAATGTTCGCTATATATTTTTATTATTTTTCTTAGATATCGCAATTGTAACTAAAAAAGGAGAAGATGAATATGAATTATAATGAATTATTAGACAAAGCAAGAGAAAAAATGGCACCAAACTGCAGAGTTTGCAAGGAATGCAACGGAGTAGTGTGCAAAGGAGAAGTTCCCGGAACCGGCGGTAAAGGTAACGGCAATGCTTTTAAGGTATGTATTGATTTTTTAGCTTCAGTTAAAATTAATATGGACACCATTTACAAAAATGAAGGACAGGACACTTCTATATCATTATTTGGAAGGAATTTCAAGTATCCCTTCTTTGCAGCTCCCATAGGAGGAATGGTTTTAAATTACAACGGTTCCATAACAGAAGCAGAATATGCAGAAGCAATAGTTGGCGGCACATTAAAGGCAGGAGGAGCAGCATTTACAGGAGATGGTCCTGCGGATAATTTATTCTTAGACAGTCTGCCTGTTATAAAGGAAGCTGAAGGAAGAGCAGTACCCACTCTTAAACCTTGGAAAAATGACAAGGCTTTAGAAAAAATTAAAATGATTGAAGAAGTAAATGCTATGGCATTTGCAATGGATATCGATTCAGCAGGACTTATAAATTTAGCATTGGCAGGCAAGCCTGTTTCTGCAAAGAGTGTTGAAGAGCTTAAAGAATTAACTGATGCAACAAATCTTCCTTTCATCATAAAAGGAGTAATGACAGCAAAAGGTGCTGAAAAGGCTTATCAGGCAGGTGCCTATGGAATTGTTGTATCATCTCACGGAGGAAGGGTTTTAGCTGATGCACCGGCTACATGTGCAATGCTTCCTGAAATTAGAGAAACAGTGGGAGATAAGCTTAAGATTTTCGTTGACGGCGGAATTCGTTCGGGAGCTGATGTATTTAAGGCAATAGCATTGGGAGCAGATGCAGTATTAATAGGCAGACCATATGCCATTGCTGCCTTTGGAGGCGGTGTGGAAGGTGTGGAAATGTATACCGAAAAAATCGGAGCTGAATTAAGAGAAACAATGATTATGACCGGCTGCAAAAATTTAAGCGATATAACAAGAGATAAAATTATTATATAAACCAAAAGTAAAAGATAACTAAAATGTGCAAAACTTAGGTAAGCTTTGCACATTTTTGTCATCTCGCAGTCTCATTCACCAATTTATTTGCTCCTTTCGTCACATAAATTGGGAATTCGTTGCGAATGACCCACCATCCATTTCTCAGAAAAAACACTCTGAGAAATGGGGTTAGGGCATCTCGCAGTCTCAT
>DNNJ01000244.1:0-210 GCA_003487955.1 Clostridiales bacterium
TGAATTTATTTCTTTTGTTTCTTTGCACAACTCTAAAACCTTAATAACATCAATACAAAGGGATGTAATTCCTACTACTTGAGGATTGTATTCAATTATTTTGTCGGACAGACTTTGATTTTCAATCATCATGTCAAAAATTTCAACTTCATTGTTTTCTTCTAAAACACCATAAATCATTTCCAATCCTAATGGCTCTGAAAACATAAA
>DNNJ01000244.1:407-550 GCA_003487955.1 Clostridiales bacterium
CCTAATGGCTCTGAAAACATAAAGTCACTTAATGTAATTGCTTGTTTGATTCGCGGCGGTCTTACCAATAGTATTTTCATTGTGGCTCCTAACTTTTGCCGTTATATTCGAAGTGTCGGCGAAAAATAATAAAAATAACAAGC
>DNNJ01000244.1:776-11375 GCA_003487955.1 Clostridiales bacterium
GAAAAATAATAAAAATAACAAGCGAACATTTGCAGGACACGAATATAATTCTTAGCGAATGGAGGCTAAAAATCCGTTAAGCAGCTTGCACTGTTTGAGCGAGCCCCAAAAATGGGGTTAGGGCATCTTAAAAAATATTCGGTGTAATTCTGTTTTTTATCTGGTATCTGTAAAACAAATTAACAATTGAATAAAACAAATATTTGCTCGGTTTCTGTAAAAATTCTTTCCTGAATATATTCCTTTTTAAAATTGAGATGAAAGTAAACAACGAATCATACAATTCCCAATATGCATTTGTTAATTCATCCGGTGTCATATTTTTAGGTCTGTGAACAGCTTCTGTTCCATCAAAGGAATAAATATCTTCTTTGATAATTCTACCCGCTTTCGTCATATCCTTAAAAAATTTAGTTCCCGGAATAGGTGTCAGTATATAAAACCGAGGTACCGTTATTTTATTATCTTCAATAAAATTCTTTGTATCCCTTATTGTTGACAAGGTATCTCCTTCTCCTCCAACAACCATTTCCGTAGAAACATCTATACCGTGTGAGTGAATGTTTTGAATAAGCTTAGGATATTCCAAAGGATTTGCCCAGGATTTATTCATGCCTTTTAAGCTTTCCTTTGAAATGCTTTCAAGACCGAAGCTTAATGTGGTACAACCGCCGTCTGACAGTTTTTTCAAAAGCTCATCTTCCCTGCCTATACGAATGTCGCACTGACTCATCCACTGCATGTTTAATTTTTTAATCTCCATTAACAGTTTGTCCAAATATTCCCTGTCAGAAAAAATATTATCATCCAACAAAAGAAACTTTTTAAAACCTATCTCTTTTACCTGTTTTATATCTCTTACAACTTCATCCAAGGGCTTTTTAATATAGTGCCCTTTATACAAGCATGCCACGGAGCAAAAGCTGCAGGTGTTAGGGCAGCCCCTTCCTGCCTGGACAGGTAAAAAATCTCCTATATTTTTATTTATAATAAGGTCAAATCGAGGCATGGGTGTTGAAAAATATCCGCTTTCCAAATTTTTTTCATATATTTTCTTGAGTTTTACTTCTTCGTAATCTTTTATAAGCTCACGCCACACCAATTCAGCATCTCCCACAACAACACTGTCGCAGTGCTTCAATGCTTCCTCTGCCATGATGCTTGCCATATAGCCCCCTAATATTACAGTCTTTCCCATTTCACGAAATTTCCTTGCAATATCAATTGAGCGAATAACTCCGTGACCCATGGTGCTTATTCCGATTAACTCGGCATCCGTATCAAAAGGAATATCCTCGATTATTTCGAGGACAATTTCTGCTTCCCAATCATCAGGCATCATTGCTGCCAATAAAGGCATGGCAAGTCCCACAAAATATAATTTGTTTTTCTTAATGGGCTTATGATTTTTGTCATAAGGACTTGGCTGTATCAATAATATTTTTTTCATCAATGACTCCTTACAATCTTTTGTATATACTGTAAGCTTACAAAGCTTGAACCTGCAAGCATTTTTAAATTTGCTTTCAAGCCGTATTTCTTAATTAAATATGATAAATGTTTTGGCCTCATAACTACCGTATAATATGCTTTTAATATTTCTGCATAAAAAGCTCTGATACTCATATACTTTGGTTTTAAAACAACATGTGCCATATCCCACATTTCAAATGCCTGTCTGTCTGTCAAAAGTGAACCTTTATAAGAATCAAATATGTCAGTTCCGGGCAGCGGAGTAAGAGGCTGCAAATTGACAAATTTAACATCAAGTTTCCTTAACCAGCTGACTAACTGCCTGAAATCTTCTTTTTTAAAATCAAGTGGAATAATCAATGTTGCATATAATTCAATATCCAATTCCTTTAATATTTGAATGCATTTTTCATTTATCTCTATTGTTGTTCCCTTGTTGTAGCCCTTTAAATCTCCTGCTCTGACAGACTCTATTCCGACGATTACTGCCTGCAAGCCGACAGTTTTAAATTCAATTATAATATCTTTGTTTTGAGCTATAAAATCAGCTCTTCCATAAACTAAGAATTTCTTTTTTATGTTATTTTTCTTGAGTCCTGTTATGAAGCTTTCAAGCTTATTCCTGTCATATAAAAAGTCATCATCTACTATATATACTTCCTCTTCTTCTATTGATGACAATTCCTTAATTACATCCTCTATATGGCGGGCATAGTATTTGCCGCCTGTAATTTCTTTGCAAAAGCAAAAGGAGCAGTTATATGGACAGCCGAAAGAGGTTTTTATCAAGGCACAAGGGTTGTGAAACATATAATAATAATATTTTCTGTACTTTTTAACTGCATTTCTGTCAGGATACTTGTAGTCAAATGTACTTTTTTTATCTTCTATATTTATTTCTTCATTGATTTCCTGTACACTTTTTTTATTGAGCAAGCCTCTTAATGTTAAATTAAAATTATCAATTCCGTTTTTATTATAAATAAAATCTATATACTCTGAGCTAAAGTCCTCAGGTACAACCTCTGCGTGAACTCCCCCTGCCCCGGTTTTAACAGTTGGAATAATCTTTTTAGCAGCTTCTGCCATTTCCTTTATTATACCCACATAAGTAATATAGCCTGTAAATACAACAAAATCAGGTTTCTTCCAAGATACAATATCTTCGAAGTTATCATTTTCAAGTATCATATCCACGATTTCAGCATCTGTTTCTCTTTTAATATCATCAGGAATATTTGAAATCAAATATTCCAATTCCAAGGGTTCACAAATCATTACATGCTGCAAGCCTATGGTTTCTTTATGTGGTCTTGGTCTTACCAATAATATTTTCATGATTCCGCCTTTTTTAATGTGTATACTGCTATTCGAGGCATAAAAAACTTCTTCCTGATTATTTCAATGTTCTCCACATAGAAAAAAGGAGATACTAATATTCTGAATTCATTATCCGAGGGATAGTTCGCCTTGCCTGTGGTAAGCTTCACAAAACTTAATATAAATTTGTCATATATGCTGTCACCGCTGGCAAACCCCGCAAATATTCTTCCATCGTCCTGTAACATTTTATTTAATTGTTCAAAAACATCCTTTGGCTCCTTGTAATATGGCAGTGAATGGGTACAAATAATAATATTGAATTTTTCATCCAATTTATTTAACTCCGATACATCCATTAGTATATGTTTAGCTGAAGGATTTTTGTTTTTTGATATTTCAATCATTTTTTCAGAAAAATCAATTCCCGTAATTTTAATATTATTAAATTCTTTTTTTAATTCGAATATTAATTCTCCTGTACCGCAACCTAAGTCTAATACTTTTAATTCTTCCATATTTTTATATTTTGAAAGGGTTTTAATGATATATTCTCTTGTGGGTTTTAAAGAATCTTTTTGCACCCACAGCTTGTCATATTTGTCTGCCCAAAAATTCCATATATTAAACATATGCTCACCTGTCCTTGTCAAATAAAGCTCGTCTTACCCTTTTTGAGCCTAAAAGCCTTATGTGGAGCCCGTAAAACAGAATATAAAATATAAACTTCGGCAGCTTCGGCTTTAATACCAAGTGTAAAAAATCATACCTTTCCGGTCTTTTATCAATCAGCAGCCCTTCCATTTCTTCATACAGCTTTGTTTTCTTCAAGGGAGTCATAATTGATATAGTGTACACATCAATTTTGTTTGCTTTAATAAATTTTCTCAAAATATTAAAATCTTTAAATCCATAGTTTGGCTGTACCATAAATAGTGCTGTCAGGTCAATATCATTTTGTTTAAGCAAGGATATTGCCAAGGGATAATCTGCTGCATCGGTTGTTTTTTTGTATTCATTCAGCTCCCGGTTTACTGTTGCCTCAAAGCCCGTAATAACCTCCCGAATACCTGCATTTCGAAGCCTTTTTAACAAGTCCCTTTCTCTTATTATGAAATCTGCCCTTAAATATCCTATTATATTTAAGTTGGACTTTCTTTTTTTTACGATTTCAATAAATTTTAAAGCATCATCTCTTGTAGAAAACAATACATCATCAACTACCCAATAATGCTCAGCATCAATACTTTCCATTTCTTCAATCATTTTTTCATAGTCACAAGCTATAAAATGCTTGTTGTTAAGAAGCTTGCAGTAGCAAAAGGAGCAATTGTACGGACACCCGGTGCTGCCTTTTATAAGAGCGACATTTCTTTTATCAAGATACTTTATTTTTGATTTTACTTCATAAAAAAGCTCCCTGTCCGGTTTAATATTCTCATTTTCATAAAGGCTTTCTTTTTCTCCTATATGCCATCCGTCCTGTTGCTGTGAATCAACGCCATGGTTTAAAGGAATTCTGTCATTATTAATTATTTTTTCAATCAATGTTTTAAAAGCATTTAAGCTTCCGGAATGAAAAACATAATCTATTGTACTCACTCTGAAATATTCTGCATTTTCCTGTACATGAACTCCCCCCGCAATTATTTTTGCCTTGGGATAAATATTCTTGTAAACTTCAGAGCTTCTTATAATTTCATTCTCTGCCGTATTGTAGCCTGTAAGCACTATAATATCCGGAGTAATGCCTTTTGGAGGGCTAAATCCAAACAGCCAGTCTACAATATAGCTTTCAATATTCATATCGTTTAAAACAGTTTCTAAATAGCATAATTCCAACGGCTCGACTTTTATTGGGTCAATGATTGAAAATATTGTTTTAACTCTTATTTTTTCTAAAAATACTATCATATTCTCATTCCTTAAAAACATGATGAACTGTCTTGTATGGTCTGTATGACATAAAAGGAAGCAATTTTTGTATTATAAAATTTATTATTGTATTGCTGTGATGAACATAAAGGTATTTATATACTTCCTTGCAGCCGATTTTTAATTTGCTTTCTTCTGCTGTCTGCCCGAATTCTATAATTTGGACTTTATTTTCTATACCGACCTCAATAATCTTTAAAAGCATATTGTAGTATAAATCATATTTTTTTACTTCATCTTTGTTGAATCCCACAAACAAAAAGCACATCCTGTCATCAAACTTTTTTAACTGTATAAATCCAATAACATTTCTGGTTTCTTTGTCTATAAACTCATAAATTTCTGCTTCATAATTTTGAAAAAATTCAATAGGCAGAGTTTCCAATGGATTATCGGTTCTCTCCATTATGCTTAAATACAATTTGTAATGCTTTTCACTGAAATCACTGTTTTCAATTTTCTTGATTATTAAATTGCTTCTGTATGTCAAAGCTTTATTTATACGTCTTCTGTATGAACTCCTGAGTTTGTTTAAATAATCATCAAATGCCTCAAAACTGTTTTCAAACACAAAAGTTGACAAGGTCCTTGAATTTTTAATTATTTGTTCATCAGCATTTAAAACTATCTTTAATCCTTTTCTTTTCTTAATAATTTCAATTGTTTTGTTTATATTTCCATAGTATCCTCTTTGAGATACTGATATGGGAAGTCCTATAATTTGAGCTTTTGCATTTAATGGCAGCAAATTTATAAAATTAAATAAATTCAACTTTAGTTCATAGGTTATTACAAGGCAGTCCTCTGTTGCTTCATAAAATTGATTGCACGGAGCTATTTTTTCCAACAATGACAACAGCTTTATATATTCTTCATTTAAGCCAAATGTTTTTATTTCTTTAAGTTCATCCGCTTTATATATTATCATATAATTTCCTTAACATAAGCTTTATAATGTTTTGATTCCTTATCAGCCCATTTTATACCGAAGCTTTTTGATTTTAGATTATCTGAAAGTATCCAGCTTGATTCCATTGTGTCATACCTTCCATTAATGCATTTATAACAATAATCAAATAATGCAAGTATGGCACCTTTATTTCTTTCTTCGGGTATGACACCTATTTCTACTATTTTAAATGTTTTTATTCTATGAGGAAATAATTTGTTTTTCAGCACCGTTTTAATACCAACAGTTTCATTTTTATTAATTATTTCGTTAAAATCAGGATACCATAGCAAGAACCCTACAGGTACTCCATGTTTTTCCACAAAAATAAGATTTTCTTCATTCATTAAATATTTTAGCTCCTTGAATAGCTCATAGTCTTCTTCTGTCTTCCTTGTGTAATAAAATAAATGCTCGTTAAATGCTTCATTGTTAATTTGTGTATATATTTCTATTTCCTTCTTAAAATTTCTGAAATCTGTCTTTCTTACTGTATAAAGCTCTTTAAGCTTTTCTCTTACATCATTGTTTATTAACTCCGGAGAGTTTGACATATCCTTTTTATAACTAACCATGTGAATTGTTTCAAAACCGCTTTTTTCAAAATAATCATTATAAAATTCAGGATTGTAAGGTGCTCCGAAGGTTTGCTTTTTATCGAAGCCGCTTGAAAGAAATCCAAGACCGTAATTAACATGTATATTCAATGAGCCGGTTATCCAAGAAGCATTCTTTTCCTTAGCCATATCTTTAGCTCTGTTTAAAATAAGATTAAAAGCATCCATGTTGAATTTTTCCGATTCGAAGAAGCATATTTGTAAATATTCCGGCATCCTGTGTGCATAGGCAAGAACAGATATAATTATAATTTCATTATTGTCCACTACCATAACAGGCTCTGTATCTACAGAGCTGCACAGCTTTGAACTTCCGTACAAAATATTTTTCAACATACCGGACAATGTATCTCTTTTTAAATCATTATTTAAATATTGTTTTTTATAAAACTCCAAGAAAACTTTTCTTTTTTCTTTGTTTACTGTGATTAATTCCATGATTGCTCCATAAATTTTTATAGTACATTATAGCACAGCTTGATAACTATTACAAAAAAAAAGACTGCTGTACAGTCTTAATTTGAGATCTTTCGCTTACGCTCAGGATGACATAAATGAAGTTTATAAATAGTCTAAAGACTGTTGTGCAGTCTTACACATTGTAATTCACACTGACATCAACCGGAATTTTAACTGCCTTTGTAACCGGCTTCCAAATTGCCTGTGCCAAATAAAAATCCACCATGCTGTGTACTACAGTTCCCACTCCTACCAATAATATTACTGAAACAATGAATCCTTTGGCATAATATGCCGTACTCATGTTGTTTCCGAAATAAAAAGGCATTACTATAAATACTTCACTTATTCCGTGCAAAATTCCAATTGCTAAAGAAAACATTTGAGATGATTTAAAAGATTTTAATGCATTTTGATGTTTTTTCAAATATATTGCTCCTGCCGCTGCAAAAACAATGTGTGTTGCAGCACGTAAAACTATAACTATTGGAAATCCGGCCAAGAAAAATCCTGCTGCCGTTCCTGCGGCAACAAATAATGCAGTTGCAGGTGAAATAAACATTGCAATGAAAATTGCTACATGGCTCGCCAAAGTAAATGATGCAGGCTCCAAGGTTATTTTAAGCGGTGATATTATGGGTATTACTATTCCAATTGCACATAAAAGCGCTGATATTACCATTGAGCTATTATTATTCCTATTCATTATTCTATCCTTTCTATTGTTTATTGTCTTGACATGTGTCTTGACATTTATGGACAAAATTATAGAACAGTTTTTTATTTTTGTCAAGATATATTATTTTGATTACTGGTTTAAAAGAAATTTTTTTAATTTCAATATATTTATTATTCTTTTTTTTGTTTCTTCATCCTTGCATTTAATAGTGTGTAGGTGTATGCCGTCTGTCAGTCTCAATAAAGGCTGAACTTTATTTTCTGCTAATTTTTTCAAAAATAGCTCAACATCATATCTTGACTGAAGGTGCAGCTCACCGATGAGCTCACCGTAGATAGCATGCTCAACAATTACATCATGCACTATACCGCCGTTATCAACAATTGCATACAGTTCATCCCCCATAGTCTTTTCATCGTGGCAGCATGCAACTGTAAATACACATTGGCTGTCTTCTTCTCGGTCTAACACGTATCCCCTTGGTGTTGCTGATATTTTGAGACCGCCTGCACGCATGAGAGCAATATCTCCTACTATGACCTGGCGGCTTACAGAAAACTCTTTGGCGAAATAAGAAGCAGTTACAGGCTCTGTGTTATTATTTAATATTCCTTCGATTTGTACTCTTCTTTCTTCTGAAGTCATAGTTTCCCTCCTTCTTATGCGGGAAAAATGGATGCCGGCAAATATTTTGCCGGCACCTTGTTGTAATAAATCGGAGTGAAAGGATTTGAACCTTCGGCCTCATGGTCCCGAACCATGCGCGATACCAAGCTTCGCTACACCCCGACAACATTAACATTATAAGCTTTATAAAAATTTTTGTCAATGGAATTTTTCCCTATGTGTTCTGGATTCCAGCGATTTTGCTATTGTTCACTCATGGAATGATAAGGATTGAAACATATTTTAACTTTTATCATATTATAATAATAAATTATACCATTAAATTTGTATATTAAAAATTACAACCTTTGGAGGTAAATAATGTATGATAGATATAAACCTTTTTGGGCTAAAAATAAAATGATGAGTAATAGTTGCAGAGAGATTAACAGCATTGAACCAATAGAAGTAGGATATTTAAAAATCAATGTCTTTCACAATGTTTTCGGAACTCCGATTGCTGATGCATTCGTAAGAGTATCAAAATTAACCATAAGCGGTTATTATAGAGAAACAGGAACAGGTATTTTTTTAGATACAAAAACAACAGATGAAAATGGTTCGGTTCCAATTTTTGTGCTACCTGTTTTAACAAATGAAAATGAAACTTATAATGTGTCAGTTCAAAATAGCGATTTCTGCCCTGCATATATATTTGATGTTCCCATTTATCTCGGTATAACAACCACGTATGATGTGTATATGCATCATTATTCTGCTGACGAAAGTGCTATGAATTATCATTTTATATTGCAGCCGAAAATTCCCGGACGTGAAACAACACCAGGACTTTTTTAGGTTCCGCAAAAAGTTTTGTATTCGCAAAATGAAGGCGGCGGAAGCTCTGCATATTCTTTTTGGTCAGCTGTATGAGCAAAAGGTTTATTTATAACGCTTATCAAACGTTCCATAACACTTAAATCGCCTTTCTCATCGGCTACCCGTAAAACTTCCTCTACCCTGTGATTCCGAGGTATGACAGCTGGATTGGAATTTTTCATTAATTCAAATGATTCTTCCTTCGTTTGAGCTTGTCTTCGAAGACGTGACTGCCACTTATTGTGCCATTCTTTAAATCCTTCATACATTAATGTATCGCCGAAAGTTAATTTTATAAAAGTATTTGTATAGTCCTCATTATTCTTATGTATTAAATTAAGCAGCTCTTCAATTAGAGCTTCATCTTCTGCTTCCTCATTGAAAATTCCTAATTTAGAGCGCATACCGGAGCTCCAATGATTATGATACAATTCATAAAATTCAGTTACTGCTTCTTGGGCAAGCTTAATAGCCTGCTCATGATTATCATTAATAAGCGGTACAAGGGTTTCTGCAAATCTTGATAGGTTCCAAACCGCTATTTCCGGCTGATTTTTATAAGCATAACGTTTATAGGTATCAATTGAGCTGAAAACCGTATCAGGATTATAGGCATCCATGAAAGCACATGGACCATAATCGATTGTTTCACCGCTTAATGCCATGTTGTCTGTGTTCATCACACCGTGAATAAATCCCACAAGCTGCCATTTTGCAATCAATGCTGCCTGTCTTTTAACAACTTCTTTTAAAAGACTAAGGTATGGAGCTTCATCATTTTCAATACCCTTGTAGTGTCTGTCAATGGTGTAATCCGCCAATTGTCTTACATTTTCTTCAGTTCCGAAATTAGCGGCGTATTCAAATGTTCCAACGCGAATGTGGCTGCTTGCCACGCGGGTTAAAATTGAACCTTTAAGTATTCTTTCTCTTAATACAGGCTCACCGGTTGTCACCACCGCTAAACTTCTGGTTGTAGGAATGTTTAAAGCGTGCATTGCTTCGCTTACAATGTATTCGCGAAGCATGGGGCCAATTGCCGCTCTTCCGTCTCCTCCCCTCGAATAGGGAGTTTTGCCGGAGCCTTTTAGCTGAATATCATATATTTTTCCTTCCGGTGTAATTTGTTCACCTAAGAGCATCGCCCTTCCGTCTCCAAGCATTGTAAAGTAACCGAATTGATGACCGGCATAGGCTTGCGCAATGGGTATGGAGCCTTTCGGCAAAGAATTTCCTGAAAGATAAGATATTCCTTCGTCACTTTTAAGTTCATTTATATCTAAACCCAAATATTCCGCTAAATCATTATTTAAAACCACTAATTTTGGCGAGCTTACTTTACTTAAATTTATTTTGGAATAAAAAAAATCAGGTAATTCAGCATAGCTGTTTTTTAAATTCCAGCTTGTTTTTGTTTTTATATTTGTCATTTTATCTCCAATATTTTTATTTGTATCTATTATTTACATGAAGCCTTATGTTTAAACTATATTTTTATTTGTAAATTTACAAAATCTTAGGTTATTTTAATATTTTTCATTATATAAAAAAATCTCATCTTTTATGAGATTACGCAGTCTCATTCACCAATGTATTTGCTCCTTACGTCGCATACATTGGGAAGCGCAGGTTCGTCCACGTATTTGCTTATTCGCTTTTGCTCATGCAAATCCGGAACTCAT
>DNNJ01000244.1:11640-12240 GCA_003487955.1 Clostridiales bacterium
TTTCAGAAAAAAAACTCTGAAAAATAGGGTTAGGGCATCTTATTTACCGATATGATTCTCTCTTGCGTAGTAAAATAGATATTGCTGAGCAAAGCCCGAATATTTTCCAAATTTATTTTCGGCAAATTTTCTGATATCTGCGTCTTTTGTATCCTTGCTTACATACAGTGTCTGCATTACTCTTCTTACCCAGACATCAACAGGAAAGGTATTAAAATGCCTTGCCGAAAACAATAAAATACAGTTTGCAACCTTGTCCCCAATTCCGCTATAAGTTTTAAGATATGATAGCCCATCATCATAGCTCATATTTTTAATGTTATAAATTTGGTCCTTTTCATCCAAAACCCTTGTTGCTGCTTCTTTTATTCTTGGAGACCTGAAACCTGCCTTGCATTCAAGGATTTTTTCAACAGGTGCTTTAGATAACTTTTCGGCAGTTGGAAAACTGTAATAATCCTTACCTCTGTAATTACAGATAAATTCGCCATAACATTTGCTTAAATTTTCTATTACTCTTTTAATCATAGGAATCCGGTTGTTTGCTGAAATCATAAATGAAATCATTATTTCCCATTCATCCTGGTTTAAAATTCTTAT
>DNNJ01000299.1 GCA_003487955.1 Clostridiales bacterium
GCAGGACGCCTTATGTGCATATAAGTCGATCAAGGAATACCACAACGTATCATTGGATTATGTGACAGACAAGATAAGCTTGCCATATGGACCTAGAATACCCCTTGCTGAGGCTGAAGAAAAAATTAAGAAGCTGACAAATACTACAGTAAACACCGGCGGACTGCAGTACTATTTTTTAAGTAATGTAATTGCATCCTACAAGGCCGGGGAAATTGAAAAGACACATATGGAATACCAACAGACAATAATCCGCTTGGGACAGGTAGTTATCATTCCCTTCCCATTTGAAATGTTTTCGGAAATGTCAATTCGGTTGCGGGAATACAGTCCTTATACCCACACACTTTGTTTAAGCAATACTAATGGTTCTATGGGATATTTACCATCTCAAGACCAGATCTGCCGCGGTGGTTATGAAATAGAAGTTTTTTTACACCAAAATGTACAGCCGCTGACCAATGATGCTGATAATCACATTATAAACGAAAATCTGAGAATACTGAAAGCTATGACTCACTCAGGATAGTTCAATATACTTCAGCTTTTCCGCTGTAGTTTTACAGTTTGAATAACAAAAGATGATCGAAGTTTAATAGCATATAGTATATGAATTCAGAAAAGGTGGCAGCAAATGGAGTTGTTCAAGTACCGCAACGAATCGAAAAACAAAAAAAACGTGTTAAAAACGATCTATGATTATAATAGAAGAGGCGATTTTGTTACAAGGAACATATTATCGGAAGAAACTGAATTGAGCTTTGCAACAATCATCAGATTTGTAACAGAACTGTTGGCTGACGAGATAATAGAGGAATTTGATGAGTTGGAATCAACGGGAGGCAGGAAGCCGATCTCATTAAGGATAAATCCAAATTATGCCTATGTCATCAGTGTAGATATAGGTACCTTCTCTGTAAAGATTGCTGTCGTAAAGATGAATGGTGAATTGATACAAAAGCAGATTTTTCCGGTGAAAGATAATTGTGTTCCAACTAAGGGTCTTAGTATTGATGAGCTGTGTGTTAAGTTGGAAGACATTATAGCCGAATATGGAGATGAACGCCTGTTAGGTATCGGAGTCGGTGTGAGCGGTATGGTAAACTGCAAGGAGGGCAGAATTATTTTTTGCCCCAATATTAGAGGATGGGACAATATACTCATTTGTTCTCTGCTGGAAGAAAAGTTTAATGTTCCTGTTTTTTTAGACACCAGCCCAAGATGTATGGCACTTGCAGAACAATGGTTTGGAATTGGTCAGAATGTCAATAACCAGATATTTGCATCTTTTGGTTATGGCAGCATTGGTTCCGGTATCATTATAGAATCCAAGCTCTTTCGAGGAAGCGGTGATTTTGCAGGTGAATTGGGTCATGTGCAGGTTGTAAGTGAGGGATTTCTTTGTACTTGTGGAAATCGCGGATGTATCGAGGGCTACGTCACTCTGCCTATGATTGTAATGGCAATACAGGATGCAGTTAATGAGAATATCGGATTTTCTCCTATCAAGCTTATGGTGGATAGTACAAATGATATTAATAAAGATATCATTGTCAAGGCCTTGGATGAGGGAGATAAAATTGCAGGAAACATTATTGCAGAAACAGGAAGATTTATGGGGGTTGCTCTTGCCGATATGGCTAATCTGTTTAACCCGGATTTGATTGTTTTAGGTGGAGGGGTTATTGAAAGCTTCCCTCAGCTTATCGATGAAGTGAAGCGAACGATCAAGAAAAGAAGCCTGGTTACAATTCAGCGTAATCTCATGATTGAAAAGTCTGCTCTAGGGCTGGATGCTTCTATTATAGGCGGAGCAATATTAGTGTTGCAGGAGTTTTTTTCATAAACATATCCCATCCAATGCTTTGCCGTCGCATGGATAGAAATCCATCTCAAGGATTCGCGATATGGTAGGTGCAATATCCACCATTTCAACGGGTCCTATAGCAAATAAGCTTCTCATTAGAACTAATGAGAAGCATTTTCTTTGATATCGGTTGTACTAATGAGTAGTATATATCTATTTACAAGTTTATGATGTATGTGACAAAGTTATATATGCTAAAAGTTAAATATTCTTTGAAACGAGCATTTACTTTACAAGAAAAACATCAATAGGGATGGCGCAAAAAAGAAGAGGTGGATCTTAATGAGTGATCTTTACGGTGGATTTGGCAGTCTATTCAAAGGGCTCTCCGGATTTATGCCCCAGGATGATCCGGATGTAGCGCTGATGATGGCCGGGTCTGAGGTAAGCGACCTGCAAAAGCAGGAGAACGACCTCTACGCACAGATTGGGAAACAGGCTTTGGCGCAGGGCCGTGTCCAGTTTCCCGAGCTAGAGAAGAAACTGCATCTGGTGCAGGAAAACCTGTCTGCGGCGCAGGGCAAGCTGCAAAACGCGCAAGCGGGCAAGAGGGAAAAGAATTGCGCCCGGAGAGCCGAGGAAGAGGCCCGCCTCTGTCCCAGTTGCAACAACATGAATCCGGAGGGCGTCAAGTTCTGTCAGGAGTGCGGCGCAAGGCTGGGCGCTCAAAAATGTGCCCAGTGCGGAGCGTCGCTGTCCCCCGGCACTCGCTTTTGCGGGGAGTGCGGCGCAAGGCAGGAGGGATAATATGGCTTCTTACAAGCGGCCATGCATCCACTGTGGCGCATATATAGAATCTGATTGCCGGTTTTGTTCCTCTTGTCAAAGCGGCAGCCCTTTTGGGGTTCTCTGCCCCACCTGCCTGCGGCCCATCGAAAGGGGGCAGCCTCTTTGCTCCTGTTGCGGCAGAGCGCTGTATATTCCCTGCCCCGACTGCGGAAAGCCGACCTTTGCGGGGGAGAAATGTGAGCAGTGCGGCGCATCGCTCATGATCCGGTGCCGGAACCCCCGCTGCGGAGCGCAGCAATTTTTTGAAAACGTAAAATGCACCGCCTGCGGCCTTGGTGAAAATGCAAAATTAAATATAGAAGCAATACCAACCGGTGCACTGCCTCTTGATATTGCAACAGGAATCGGCGGAGTACCAAAAGGAAGAATTATTGAAATATTTGGACCTGAATCCTCGGGTAAGACAACAGTTGCATTACATATAATAGCAGAAGCACAGAAAAAAGGAGGAATAGCTGCATTCATTGACGCGGAGCATGCACTTGACCCGGCTTATGCCAAGAACCTTGGCGTAAAAGTTGAAGAGATGATTATTTCACAGCCTGATACCGGTGAGCAAGCCCTTGAAATAGCTGAAGCATTAGTCAGAAGCGGCGCCATAGATATTATAGTTGTTGACTCTGTAGCCGCATTGGTACCAAAAGCTGAAATAGACGGAGAAATGGGAGATTCGCACATGGGGCTGCAGGCAAGATTAATGTCTCAGGCTTTAAGAAAATTAGCAGGAGCTATAAGCAAATCAAACACTGTGGCTATATTTATCAACCAGCTGCGTGAAAAAATCGGTGTAATGTTTGGCAACCCGGAAACCACAACCGGCGGACGTGCCTTAAAATTCTATGCTTCAATGAGATTGGACGTAAGAAGAATAGAAACCTTGAAAAAGGGTGATGATGTTTACGGCAACAGAACAAGGGTTAAAGTTGTTAAAAATAAAGTGGCACCGCCTTTTAAGCAAGCCGAATTTGATATAATATACGGCAAAGGCATATCAAAAGAAGGCTGCATACTTGATATGGCAGTAGAAGCAGGAGTGGTAAACAAGGCCGGCGCATGGTATTCTTACGAAAATACAAGAATAGGACAAGGCAGAGAAAATTCAAAAGAATATCTTTTGTCAAATCCGGAGCTTATGGCTGAAATAGAGAAAAAGGTACTGGAAAAGTATGAAATAGGAGATTTTAAGCTGTCATCAGACGACAAAGATGTATTATCAGATGATTAATATCAATAAGAATATGACTTATTTCAAATTAAAGGTGCCCCATAGGCATCTTTTTCACTTATATAACACAACCAAAAAAAATCTATCATCAATCAACAAGATCCACCATATATATCGTTATATCACACAATTTACGTATAGTTGTTTACATAATTAAAATTCTGTAAACCTTAATACTTTATAATATGTGAAAGAATATGCAAAATAAACAAATATACACATATATCTTGACATTGTTTATAAATAATTATAAAATATAGTATATTCAGGTTTTACAGAAAACTTATTAATACAATTAAAAATAAATATGTTTTTGAAGATACACATTTTTTACAAGGAATTAAGAAAAATGTATATATTTCGCAGCTTGAAAATTTAATATGGGAGGTGCTGAATTGTTCGAAGAAATAATAGTCGGTATTATCTGCGCAATAATAGGTATAATTATAGGATTTTTCATTCGTAAAAGTATATCTGAAAGCAAAATAGGTAGTGCTGAAATAGAAGCTAAAAGAATAATCGAAGACGCAAATCAAAAAGCCGAAACAAGAAAAAGAGAAATACTTGTTGAAGCAAAAGATGAAGCTCACAAGTTAAGAAATGAATATGAAAGAGAAAACAAAGAAAGACGAAACGAAATTCAAAGAAATGAAAAAAGGCTGATTAAAAAAGAAGAAATGTTAGACTCTAAAAGCCTTGTAGTAGAGAAGAAAGATGAAATGCTTCAAAAAAAGTTAAAAGAGATTGAAATAAAACAAGACAAATTAGAAGCAATTCACCAAAGACAAATTGAGGAACTCGAGAAAATATCCGGACTTTCAACAGAAGATGCTAAAAATATTCTAATTAACAACATAAAAAGGGAAGCCGAACAGGAAGCAGCGATAGCTGTTAAGGAAATCGAGAGGGAATCAAAAGAAACTGCAGAAAGAAAAGCACGTGAAATTATTACATATGCAATTCAGAAATGTTCTGCAGACCATGTAGCAGAAACAACTGTATCTGTAGTAGACCTGCCAAATGATGAAATGAAAGGCAGAATCATCGGAAGGGAAGGCAGAAATATAAGGGCATTGGAGCAGCTTACAGGTATAGATATTATAATAGATGATACACCGGAAGCAGTAGTTATTTCCGGATTTGACCCTATTAGAAGAGAAGTAGCCAGATTAGCACTTGAAAAATTGATTGCAGATGGAAGAATTCATCCTGCAAGAATTGAAGAGATGGTTGAGAAGGCGAAAAAGGAAGTAGATCAAATAATTAAAGATGAAGGTGAGCAGGCAACCCTTGACACCGGAATCCACGGAATTCACCCGGAAATGATTAAATTATTAGGTAGACTAAAATTCAGAACAAGCTACGGTCAGAATGTATTGAAACACTCCATTGAAGTATCATACTTGGCAGGGATAATGGCTGCTGAATTAGGCGCTGATGTAAAAATTGCAAAACGAGCTGGTTTATTGCATGATATAGGAAAGGCAGTGGATCATGAAGTTGAAGGTCCTCACGTTACAATAGGTGAAGACTTAGCTAAAAAGTACAAGGAAAGCAAAGCTGTAATTCATGCTATAGCAGCTCATCACGGAGATACAGAGCCACAAACCGTAGAAGCTGTCTTAATCCAGGCTGCAGATGCCATTTCAGCTGCAAGACCGGGAGCAAGAAGAGAAACATTAGAGACCTATATTAAAAGGTTGGAAAAGTTAGAAGAAATTTCAAATTCATTTGAGGGAGTAGAAAAGTCTTTTGCAATACAGGCGGGAAGAGAAGTAAGAATAATGGTCAAACCTGAAGTTACAAGTGATTCAAGTATAATTTTAATAGCAAAAGATATAGTTAAAAAAATAGAAGAAGAAATGGAATACCCCGGACAAATTAAAGTTAATGTAATCAGAGAAATCAGAGCGACAGAATATGCAAAGTAAAGAGTTCGAAAAATATGGAAGTAAACAATATGTTTACTTCTTTTTAATCTCAATGACAAGGGTGACGAGGGGACGGGGGACCTGTCATGATAAACAAAGAAGGAGAAGATAAATATGAATTTTAATCCGGCTGAATATAAATATTCATCAAGAAGAAACGTGTTATACGGTTATAATGGAATGGTTGCCACATCACAGCCATTGGCAGCACAAGCAGGTCTTGAAATACTTAAAAAAGGAGGCAATGCTGTTGATGCAGCTATAGCCACGGCAGCATGCCTTACAGTTGTAGAACCTACATCCAACGGCTTGGGAAGTGATGCATTTGCTATAGTTTGGTTTAATAATAAGCTTCACGGATTAAATGCCAGCGGATACTCACCTTACAGCATTTCAATAGAAAAATTGAAAGAAAGAGGATTTATTGAAATCCCAAAATACGGCATTATACCAATAATGGTGCCGGGAGCTCCTGCAGCCTGGGTTGAATTGTCAGAAAAATTCGGAAAACTTCCATTAATAGAAATTTTACAGCCTGCAATTAATTATGCAAAGAATGGATTTCCGGTTTCTGTTACAGTAAAAAAATTATGGGATAACGCATTTAAAATTTACAAAGAAGAAAATAAAGAAGAGTTTAAACATTGGTTTGATACATTTACCAAAGACGGAAAAACACCAAAATTCGGAGAGCTTTTTAAATTGCCTTATCATGCCGAAACTTTGGAATCAATAGGTAAAACCAATGGTGAGTCTTATTATAAGGGACATATTGCTGATAAAATTGATTCTTTTATTAAAAAATACAACGGATATCTGTCAAAGGAAGATTTAGAAGACTATAAACCTGAATGGGTGGAGCCTATAAGTGTAAATTACAGAGGTTATGATGTATATGAAATACCGCCTAACGGTCAGGGATTGGTTGCCCTGATGGCACTTAACATATTAAAAAACCTTGAATTTTCACAAAAAGATAGCAGCGATACATATCACAAGCAAATTGAAGCAATGAAGCTCAGCTTTGCTGCAGGGCAAAAATATATTACAGACATAAGGCATATGAAAATAGATGTAAAACAATTACTGTCAGATAATTTCGGCAGGGAAAACTCAAATTTAATAAAAGATAAAGCATTGAGGCCTGAAGAAAGCGACCCGAACAGCGGCGGTACTGTCTATCTTTGCACTGCAGACGGAGAAGGGAATATGGTTTCTTTTATCCAAAGTAATTATAATGGATTTGGCTCCGGTATTGTAATACCTGAAACAGGTATAGCCCTTCAAAATAGGTTACATAATTTTAATTATGACAACCAACACCACAATTGTTTAATGCCTCATAAGAAAACCTATCACACAATAATACCGGGATTTTTGATGAAGGATGGAAAAGCAGTAGGACCATTTGGTGTAATGGGAGCATTTATGCAGCCACAAGGACATGTACAGGTTGTGAGCAATTTAATCGACTTTAATATGAATCCTCAGGAAGCAATAGATGCACCAAGGTGGCAGTGGATTAAAGGAATGTCTGTTGAAGTGGAGCCGGATGTTCCTAAGAATATAGTAAATGAGCTGATTAAAAGAGGTCATGATGTAAAAATACAGCAAAATGAATCGCCTTTTGGACGAGGCCAAATGATATTAAGGACAGAAGAAGGTACACTCTGCGGGGGAACAGAAAAGAGAGCCGACGGACACATAGCCGCCTGGTAACAATAGGATGACAAGGGGACGGGGGGGGTACTGTCATCTACAAAGGATTTATTGAAATCTTATAATAAACTAAAATACATGGAGGAAATTATGGCAAGAAATTTTACAAACGAGAAATTATCTGAAATGCTTTACGAAGCACTAAAAACTCAGAAACCTATTGATGTTATCAGTGAAATTGACAAAGAAGCAACTGTTGATGACGCTTATGATATTCAGTTATTGAATGTTAAGAGAGCATTGGAAGACGGGGAAACTATAACCGGCAAAAAAATTGGTCTCACTTCAAAGGGCATGCAGGAACTATTGGGTATTACGGAACCTGATTACGGTCATTTATATGCAAGCACGGAAGTAAAAAACGGCGGTACGGTTGACATGAACACGGTAATAAGACCAAAGGTTGAAGGAGAAATTGCTTTTGTTTTAAAAGAAGACTTAAAGGGTCCCGGAGTAACATTGGAGGATGTATATAAAGCAACAGATTATATATGTGCTTCCATTGAAATAGTAGATTCAAGAATTAAAGACTGGAAAATAAAATTAGTGGATACTATTGCAGATAACGGTTCAAGCAGTATGTATATATTAGGAGACAAAAAAGTCAAATTAAACGATGTGTCATTGCCTGATATTGAAATGACCCTTTACAAAAACGGAGAAGCTGTAAACAGCGGAACCGGCAAAGAGGTTTTAGGCAATCCTGCGGTAAGTGTTGCCTGGTTGGCTAATAAATTATGTCAATACGGCATTACTCTTAACAAGGGTGAAGTTATTTTGTCAGGAGCAATAACTGCAGCCCCGGAAGCATTTAAAGGCGATAAATTCGAATGTGTGTTCCCACAATTAGGCAGTGTTAAAGTAGAATTTAAATGACAAAGAATAGAGAACTGAAGCCTTAATTAATGAGTACAGGGCATATTATCAATAACCCTGTACTCATTTATTTTAATTGAATTGAATTGAATATAATTCATTTAATCTAACCATAGATTCGATTATTAAAATGCTTTATGTTATAAACTTGTTTTAATCATTTTCACTAACAACTAAAACAGGGCAGGGAGAGTCTGCTATAACCCTTTGTGTTATTGAGCCAACGAAAAAACGCCTGACTTTCGAGAATCCTCGTCGTCCCATAACTATAAGTTCTGACTTTTCTTTATTTGCATATTTAATTATTTCCTCATGCGGCTCACCGGTCAATACTACTTTTTTTATAACAATTTCAGGAGAATCAAACTTCGTAAAATAAAAATCTAATATTTTTGACTGCAGACTTACAAGTTCTTCAGTAAAATCAGGTTTATTCATAGGAATACTGATAATTCCGCCAACGTCGTATGTGTATGTAAAACGTGTATCCACTACTGAAAGGAAAACTACTTCACTGTTATATTTTTTTGCCAATTCCACTGCTTTTTCTGCTGCATTTTCAGAAGCAGGGGAGCCATCGATAGGTACTAATATTTTTTTCATATTAACCTCCAAAACAATAATTTCAATATTTACAATTAATATACCCAAAAAAACACTAATCAAGCATAAAATATGTGACGAGTGATGGGGATGTTTATGGCAAGTAAACGAGAAATGTTTATAACAATGAGACGTATGACAAGGGGAAGAGCAGTAATAGTTACAAAATATTAAAATAATGGAATATTTATATTTTTACATTATGTCGCTAAATGCTAATTTAGCGACATAATATCTCCAAAATATGCACTTTTCCGGAAGACCTCTTCTTTTTGGAATTTCAACGTTCACATTGATTCCTAATCAAATTTATAACTTTTTTTTGAGAATTTCCATTCACAAATTTATATTTCATGTAATAATTTTTTAATAATTTATTTTGCATCTAAAAATATTTTTTTCTTAAAACCTTTAAATTAATATTTTTATAATTTTATGTTTCTCTTGGCATTGTTATAAATGCCATCCTAGTCATTGCTATGAATACCCCGTTTGCTATGAATAGTGTCATCCTGAACGCAGTGAAAGATGCCCTAACCCTATTTTTCAGATTTATGCGACCATAGGGAGCAAATTCAGAATGACATATAACAAATAAAAAGAGTCCAGAACCTTTCTGAGCTCTTTTTATTTGTTTATTTATTCCCCTTAGGATTGAATACAACAGATGCAATATAGCCGAATATCAATGCTGCAGCCACTCCAGGGGCTGTTTTCGTTACACCCCCGCTTAATGCACCCATAAAGCCTTTTGAAGCCGCTTCCTCCATTGCTCCCTTGGCTAATGAATTGCCGAAGCCCAAAAGCGAAACCGTTGCTCCCGAATGACCTATTTCAACAAGCTTATCATACACCCCGAAAAATCCCAATACAGCTCCCGATACAACAAACAAAACCAATAAATAAGCATTATTTTTCTTAAA
>DNNJ01000343.1:0-553 GCA_003487955.1 Clostridiales bacterium
TGTGTACCCATTTTTTACTGCCTCGTTTAAAATTCTGTCAAGGAATATAGAGGAAAAGTTTGTGTCATTACCTGCAACCGCCCATACTTCATTGTCTTCAAAGAAACGCTCCGTATGGCTTATATATCCGTTTGCCGTAAAAGATTCGGTAAACAGTTTTCTTGCATTGCCATTCCTTTTACCATATGAATGAGCAAACAGTTTAGTTACTGCTTTTTCGCACATTTCATTAAACTTATCAACATCCACATACAAATCGTAAATTGAGCTGATTTCGTCATGAATAATACCAGCGGCCTTTAAATATCTGTAAGCACTTAAATATTTATTTGATTTAGCTTTATTGGTTTGAATTATAGCAGCCTTATGTTTATCAAGTTTCCGAACGTTTAAAAAGGAACCAAGATTAATGATTTCATCAACTGCTCCAGGAATGACAGGGTCAATGGTATGAGGTGCGGTACCGTCAACAAAAAGAATTTTAAGTTCAGGAATCAAAATTCCGTCAAGACTTACATTATCGCTTGAGCAGTGTATGTATTCTACAGAATAG
>DNNJ01000343.1:861-1432 GCA_003487955.1 Clostridiales bacterium
TCTATCTTTAATAAATTGTCAAAATAGCTGAAAAACCCTTCGGATGTATTGTTACCTGCAAAAACATGTTTTTCTTTCATTTTTAACCTCCTTAATGTTATTTTATTATATGAACAATTTTTATTCTTGTTAAAATTAATTAACTATTTATTATGAAAGTAAAATTTTCAATTTATTAATAAAAATTGTCATCCTTTTTAAAACGTAAGAGAAAAATTTTTTGAAAAATTTTTTAAACCGGATATTTTTTATAAAAAAAACATTCAAGGGCATAATATTTAAGAAAGTTTAACTTTCAATAATAAATAAGGAGACATATTATGCAAGGCAAAGTACAAAAAATGGATCATCATAATCCCGGCATTAAATGTGTTGTAAATACATGTTACTATTATGCTGACGGAGATCACTGCAACGCTCAGAAAATTGAGGTACAAAGGCGTGATGCAGCTTCATCACAGGAAACAGATTGTGCAACATTTCAAAACCACCAAATCATGTCATAAAGATGCCCTAACCCTATTTTTCAGAGTCTTTTTTCTGAAAAATAGCGGTAGGTCATTCGCAACGA
>DNNJ01000343.1:1628-3451 GCA_003487955.1 Clostridiales bacterium
AACGAATTCCCAATGTATGCGACCAAAGGGAGCAAATACATTGGTGAATGAGACTGCGCGAGAAGCGAACCCAAAATTGTCCTATATTATAGGACAATTTTTTCTATTCAGGGACATTCCTCCTGCCATCAAAGGCTTAAAATTCGGGGGACATTCCTTTTGCCCTCATAGGTGTGTCCCCATACCTTATTGTTGATATTGTTCTGCAACTGTGTTAATATGAAAAAAAGAGGAAGATATGAAAAAGATTACTAAAATCGAATACCAGAAAAAAAATAAAGAAAGATTCAACATATACATAGATGATGAATACGGGTTTTCTGTAGATATAAGCATATTGATTAAATATTCGCTAAAAAAGGATATGGAATTAGATGATGCTCTCGTTGATGACATATTGAGCTCCGAAAAAAGAATAAGTGTATATAATTACGGGATTTCCGCACTTTCAAGATATGCCAAAAGCGAATATGAATTAAGGCTTAAAATGAAAAACAAAGGATTTGAGCCTCAGTTAATTGACAACGCCATAAGCACGCTTAAAGAACAAAAATACTTAGATGATGAAAGATATTGTGAAATGTTTATAAACGACAAAGTCAATATTTCCAAACATGGTGTGCGTAAAATAAAAGAAGCTTTGTATTACAAGGGTATTGACAAAGAAATAATAGAGGAAAAGATTAAGAATATTTCAGCAGAGAGCGAAGAAGAAAGAGCTTTTATATTGGGAGAGAAAAAGCTTTCAAGCATAAAAGAAAATGATACACGTAAAAAGATGGCCAAGCTGTCGAATTATTTGATAAGTAAGGGCTTTGAATATGAAACAGTAAATAAAACAGTAAGAAAACTATTAAATACAGATGATGATTTCTACTAAGAGGGGGGTATACCTATGAAAGAGTTTGCTGATTATATATCTGATGCATTTGTTCATTGCAGGATGAGCTGTTATGAGGGAAAATTTGATATTGAAGCTATTTATGCAAATAAGCAGTTAGAGCAAATTACCAACAAAACAATGAGTCAATTAATCGGAAGCAAAATGACTGAAGTATTTCCTAACCTTACGGATTCAATTTTCAACTGGCCAAAAATTTTATGTGAGGCTGCAATGACAAGTGAACATACAGTTATTGAACAATACGTCAACGCCTTTGATAAGTTTGTAAAATTTAATATTTTTGGATTTAAAGATGATACTTTTTATATGACAATTCAAGATTTAACTCATAAAAGAGAAATCAGGAGATTAATTCTTGAAAAAGACAGACAAATTGAACATTTGGAAAATGAAATTAAATCCAGAGCAAGCATTGAGCCGCTTACCAATTTATATAACTTTCAGTTTATTACTGACTGCATAAAATACAGCATACAAAGCTATAAGGAAGAAGGAACAGCATTTTGTGTGTTCCTAATAGATATTGACAACTTTAAAAGGTTTAATCTGAAATATGGCATGGAAACCGGAGATATGGTTTTACAAGATGTAGCACGCATACTCAGTTTGTCCGCCAGAAAAATTGATGTGGTGGGCAGATATGGGAATGATAAATTTATAATGATATTTAACAATGTTGAGCTTGATATTGCTAAAGTAATTATTGAAAAAGTAAAAATGGAAATTGGCAGATACGACTTGAATATAAGCAAAAATAGCATTCAGGTAAGCGGGGCTGTTGTGGAATACAGAGGCGAAACATTGGAAGGATTTATTGAAAAGGCCGAGGAATTGCTTGAAAAGGCTCAAGCCATGGGAAAGGGAAGAATATTGTCATAAGGGAGCATTTAAGCTCCCTTTGCTAAGAAAAAATGCGCCG
>DNNJ01000343.1:3713-5093 GCA_003487955.1 Clostridiales bacterium
TTAATGTCGAAATGGTTGTAATTTGGATTTTCATTTAAAAGTAAAGCAGCAGCCCCGGATATCATGGGTGCGGACATTGATGTACCGCTCAATGTGGTATAGCCGCTTAAATTTTTATTGGATAAAGACATTATATCAACTCCCGGAGCTATTAAATCCGGTTTGCGGACTCTGTCCAATGTAGGACCTCTGCTTGAAAATTCAGCAATTGTCTCATTTTTAAAATAAGACGCGTCTCTGTCATTCAAAGAACCGACAGAAATTACATACCTGCTCGTCGCCGGAGATAAAATGGTATTGTGCATTGGTCCGCTGTTGCCTACTGCGGCAACCACTATAAGGGCTTCTTCAATTGCCCTGTTTGCAGCTTTTACCAATGGATCTCTTCTTTCCTTATATTGAGCGATTGCGCCAAGGGAAAAATTTATTATTTTAGTTTTATAAACCTCCTTATTTTCAATAATCCATTGAACTGTTGATAAAATATCCGAAGTATTTCCATTTCCGTTTTCATCAAGTACCTTGATTGACAATATATTGGCTTCCGGTGCTATACCTTTGTATTTGCCCTTGGATGAATAACCGCTGCCGGCTAGTATCCCTGCGCAATGAGTTCCGTGGCCGTTGTCATCGTAAAACTTGGAGCGATTATTTACAAAATCCTTAAAGCCTATTATCCTGTTTTCAGGATATACTAAATCTGCGTGAGGGGCTACGCCTGTATCAATTATTGCAACAGTTACATCTTTACCAGTATATTTAGTATTTAAGGAGTAATCGGCTCCGATTGTTTTTCTTGCTTCATCCATAACCGCAAAAACCTTTGAATCATAGGATATAAATTCAACATCAGGATTAGCTGTCAGTTTAAGGATTGATTCAGTGCTCATTTCACATGCGTAACCGTTGATAATGGGAAGATTGTGCCTTAATTTTTTTGATAATGAACTGATTTCTCCCTCCTTTATTTTTTTGTCGGATTTATAACTTATAATAACGGGCATAATATTATTGCTGCTTGAAGAAAGGCGTCCTTTTATAACCGGACACACTTTATTTAAATCTATATTATTTCTCATTAAATTCACCTACCTATGATTAATTTATGCTTTTAAATAAAGATGGTGTTCATTTTTGAAAAACATGTTATAATAAATACGATAAATGAAGCAAAGACTTAAGGTCTTTGCCCCTATGTATTTATTGTATCGGTGTGAAGCAAGCCGATTATGCGGCTTGCACTGATGATATAATATTAATGAATAATATAAGGTAGTAATTAAAAAGCAGAGGTGAAATAATGCCTAAAATTTTAGTAGTAGATGACGAAAGACCTATAGCCGAAATAATTAAATATAATCTTCAAAAAGAAGGTTTTGA
>DNNJ01000343.1:5290-5835 GCA_003487955.1 Clostridiales bacterium
GTGCAGACGGCCTATGACGGAGATGAAGCCATAAAGGCAGTGCACAGCATGGAGCCGGAATTAATAATACTTGATATTATGCTTCCTAAGAAAAGCGGATTTGATGTTTTAAAAGAAATACGCATGGAATATGTAATGCCTGTAATTATGCTTACTGCAAAAGAAGAAGAAAACGACAAGGTCACAGGACTCGAATTGGGGGCTGACGACTATATAACCAAGCCATTCAGCAACAAGGAATTAATTGCAAGAGTTAAAGCTAACTTAAGAAGGGTGAAGCTTTCAAAGGTTGAAGAAGAAATGAAAGCAAAGATTATATCTGTGGGGAATCTTACCATTGATATGAACACATATGAAGTGAGTAAGGATGATGAAATAATAGATCTTACAAACAGGGAATTTGACCTTTTAAAATATTTGTTTCAAAATTCAGACAGAGTATTTAACAGAGAGCACCTTCTTAAAGAAGTGTGGGGATATGAATTCGGCGATTTAAGAACAGTTGATGTAACAGTGAGAAGATTAAGAGAAAAAATAGAAACAGA
>DNNJ01000343.1:6089-6868 GCA_003487955.1 Clostridiales bacterium
GGTCATTCGCAACGAATTCCAAAAATATACGACCAACGGGAGTAAATATTTTTGTGAATGAGACTGCGTTAGGGAGAAGAAATGTTCAAGAGTATACGATGGAGATTTATTTTAATTTATTTTTTGCTGGTATTTCTTGCCATGTCAATAGTGGGCATTTATATCGTTAATCAGCTTGAGGGGATTCAGCTTAACATGAATATAAAAAACATGGATGCTCGAATCCGCTCAATTATTGGCTCATATAGCTCATTAAATACCGGTATCTGGGATGATAATATTGAAGAAATTCAAAAAAGCATAAGCACTGTGCAGGTAGGATACAACGAAAATATATATGTAATTTTAAATGACACAAACAGAACAATTATTGCAGGCAGTGTTGAAGAATCAATCGGTATAAGTGCATTCAACTATAATAAAATAGACAATTATATACTGACTAAATCCTTGGATGGAACTTCTCATCACATTGCACCGGTAAGTCAATTTGAAGATACGGAAAATCAAAGATTTTATTATCACATGTCTTTTCCTGTGCAGACAGACGGAAGCATAAGAGGTTATATATATTTAGTAAATAATATTGATTATATTTACGATACGGTAGATGAATCGAAACAAATAATGACACACGCCACCATAATTGCCTTAACCTTAACCATATTTTTAGGATTGATACTGTCAACAAGCATAACAGGACCTATCAAGGAGCTTACGATAAAAGCAAGGCAGATGTCCTTAGGTGATTTTGACCAGAAGGTAAATGTAAAATCAGA
>DNNJ01000343.1:7144-11536 GCA_003487955.1 Clostridiales bacterium
CTTCAGCAGGAAAAAAGCAAGATGGAAACCACCTTCACATACATGGCAGACGGAGTTTTAACCGTTGACTTAACAGGCAATATAATACATGCAAATCCTGTTGCAAAAAATATTTTATCACTTGAAAGCACTGATGAGAAATTTAATGATGTAATAGTAAACCTCAAAGACAGTATTTCCATTGAGCATATTAAGTCTAAGGGCTATCATGGTACAGACTTGGCAGAGAAAAACGGAGAAACTTATAATATAGATTACGCACCTTTCATGAATAACAAAAATGAAATTGGGGGCGTGATTGTTGTATTTAAAAATATTACCGAGCAGCATAGAATAGATAAGCTTCAAAAAGAATTTGTCGCAAATGTATCACATGAATTAAAAACACCAATCACTACAATTAAAAGCTATTCCGAAACTCTTTTGGATGGTGCATTGGAAGAAAAAGAAACAGCCGAAGAATTTTTAAATGTCATAAATTCAGAAAGCGATAGGATGACAAGGCTTGTCACCGATTTGCTGCGTCTTTCAAAAATGGATTATGAGCAGACGAATTGGAATAAAGAAAGAATTAATCTGCAGGACATGGTTAATATGATCATAAAAAAACTGCAAATTCAAATAAATGAAAAAAATATCAACATTCATTTAAATATTCCGGATGATATCAATATAATGTTTGACAGGGACGGATTTGAACAAATCCTTTTAAATATTGCAGGAAATGCAGTTAATTATACACTTGAAAAAGGAAATGTATGGATAAGTGCAAAAAAAGATAACAAGAATGTAGTTGTAAGTATTAAAGATGACGGGCAGGGTATTCCAAAAGAAGACCAGGATAGGATTTTTGAAAGATTTTATCGTGTAGAAAAAGCAAGAGCCAGGGGCTTAGGAGGAACCGGTCTTGGACTATCAATTGCCAAAGAGATTGCAGAAGCTCACAACTGTTCAATAACTGTCAACAGCCGGATAGACAAGGGAACTGAAATGATTATTACAATTCCTGAGTAAAGAGGATAATATGTTAAATATAAAAATTAAAAATACAATATTATTGGTCATGGTACTCATATGTATATATTTAAGCAGCAATGTATGGCTAAAGCTTCCTGAATTCTTCAGTTCTAATGCATATGAAGACAACAGCGGGGAAGAAACTGAAGCAGACATATGGAAAGTATTGAAACCTGTTAAAAATGTAATTAAATACGATGATAACTATACTGTTTTGTATTCAGACAACAAAGGATTGTGGCAAGAAGCATTAAATGTAATAAATGATGCCTTTAATGCTTCAAATAGCACCGTTTCCGAAACAGCGGCATTTCCCACTGAATATTTGAAATTTGATTTTAATACGAGTATTCCCGTAGAAATATTTACCATCCATATGAAAATTGAAAACAATAATATAAACAATACCGTAAAAAATATAAAGAATGTTATAATTGATTTGAAAGATAACAATTCAATTTATATTTACAATGGTGAAAACAATATAAAAATTAAAAGTGCTCAAATTAATTCCAAGGGATTGTCAGAGCTTGTGAGCTCAATAAATTTTGAAAACAAGACAAAATATTCCGCGCAGGAAAAAATAGGGGATGAAACAATACAGGTACCGGTACCATTAGAGCAGACAGCATTAAACCCCGTATTTGTTCAGTCAGAGTTGGATGTATTTGATATTAACAGAATTAATGACATTGCTAAAGATTATTTCAGAAATGATTACGACTATGTAAGAAAATCTGTTGAAGTAAGCGGGAACTTGGTATATGTTTACAGAACAGAAAAGATACTGAAAATTAACGAGGATGGTCTTTTAGACTTTTATGATGCATCAATTGAACCGGAAGATAATTCAGACGTTTATAAAAGTTTTGCGGCTGCTGTGAATTTTACCGAAGAATTTTTAGGGTTTCCCGAAAACGGATATTTAAGCAATGTAGAAAAAATTCTCTTAGGTGGAAATGAAGGTTACAGATTTACATTTTCTTATAATATATTGGAAAGACCTATATTATTCAGCAGGGTAAGGGAGAATGCAGCTCTTCAAATTGATGTTGCGGGAAACAATGTTATTTCGTACAAAAGATTTATCAGAGATATTGATAAAACACAGATGGACAAAATGGCAGAGATACAGGTTATTCCTGTAATGGATGTAATAATCGGAAATATTGACACCTCATCAACTGATGGAGAGAATGCGGATACGGCGGCAGGGGAAGGTCAGGAAGCAGCTGAACGGCTTAAACCCATTAAGCCGGAAATGATTAATCAAATAAACAATATTTATCTTGGATATTTTGATTTGTCAAGGATTTCCAGAGAGCAGGTTTTAAGGGTGGTATGGGTTATTGAAACAAATGAAAAAACATTTATATTCAATGCCATATCAGGCGCTTTAATTGAAGAATGGTAACAGGAGAGTCAAATGGACTGGAATAAAACAAACACAATTTTAATAACAGCTTTCATAATTTTAAATGTTTTTCTTTTCGTGTCCACGAAGAATATGACAAATGCAGAGTATGCTCCTATGAATGATAAGGAATTCGCTCAAGAGGTTTCATATTTATTAGATGGGCAAAATATAAAAATAAATGTTGAAATACCGGATGAAACTTATATACTGCCGGTTTTGGAAACAGAGTATGAGATAATTCAGATAGATTCCAAGCTTTTAGAAAACTTCTTAAGTGAAAGAATAGAGCCTGTTGAAGATGTATACAAATACAGCAATAATGAAGGCGAACTCTTGGAAATAATTGACGGCAAGAAATTAAGACTTACCTTACGCAATAAGGTTGATGATAAAATAAACAAAAATTTAAAAATACAGGAAGAAATCAATACCTTTTTAGAAGAAAAAAACATCGATGCATCCGGATATATCGAAGGTTACCGACATACTTCCGAAAATGAATGTATTTACGTATATACTCGAAAATATAATGATTATTCAATAGACAATTCCTATATGAAGTTTTTTGTAGATAATGAAGGAATTTATAAATTTGAAATGCAGAGAATAATTTCAGTTGACGAAATACCGGAAAAGATTCGTACAATATATGCTATAGAAGCATTACCTCGAATTTTAACATATCCTGAAATAAAAAACAAAGAAATTATAAAAATTGAAATGACATATTATAGTGTTGAAGATGAAAACTGGCAAAATATTGAAAGAATAAATTCTGATCCAACGTGGAAAATTATTTTTAGCGATGGAACACAAATTCATCTGTCTGGAATTGAATAAATAATATATACTGTGAGGAAGACTATGTCAAAATTTGTTATAGAAGGCGGCACAAAGCTTAAAGGAAAAGTAAATATAGGGGGATTTAAAAATGCAGCTGTTGCAATTATACCGGCCACGTTACTTTGTCCTGGAAAATGCATTATAGAAAATGTACCCAAGATACAGGATGTTAATGTATTTTTGGAAATTTTGAGAGAATTAGGTGCAGAAGCGGATTATATAAATGATACCTCACTGTATGTGGATGCATCAAATGTAGAAAATTGTAATTTGGAAAACGGATTATCCAAGAAAATGAGAGCCTCATATTATTTGCTTGGAGCTGGATTGGGAAGATTCAAAGGGGCATCTTGTTTGATGCCCGGCGGCTGCGATATTGGCGATAGACCGATTGACCAGCATATTAAGGGGTTTGAGGCATTAGGAGGAAAAGTTGCTATCGGTCCCGAAGGAAGAATATGTGTACAAGCGGATAAATTAGTGGGAGCAAAAATTTATCTTGACGTTGTAAGTGTTGGAGCCACCATAAATATTATGTTGGCAGCAGTATACGCCGAAGGAAAGACAATAATCGAAAATGCGGCTAAAGAGCCTCATATTGTTGATACGGCAAACTTTTTAAACTCAATGGGTGCAGATATAAAGGGTGCTGGAACAGATGTAATACGTATAAACGGTGTAAATAAATTGACAGGCTGCACATACAAGGTAATACCGGACCAAATAGAAGCAGGTACATATATGATTGCTGCCGCTGCAACAAAGGGAGATATTATAATAGATGATATAATTCCGAAACATATGGAGCCTATTACTGCAAAGCTTAAAGAAATGGGGATGGGTATAGAAGAGTACGGTGATTCCATGCGTGTTTATTATGATAAGGAACTGGTTCCCGTAAATATTCAGACACTTCCATATCCCGGATTTCCAACAGACCTTCAGCAGCCTATGACTGTGCTTTTATCTTCATTATTCGGAGAAAGTACCGTTGTTGAAGGGGTATCCTCTGACAGGTTTAAATACGTAGATGAGCTGAAAAAAATGGGTGCATGCATAGAATTTACAAAGAAGCAAGCTAAAATAAAAGGTACCAAAAATTTAAAGGGAACAGT
>DNNJ01000343.1:11731-15691 GCA_003487955.1 Clostridiales bacterium
GTACAAGCTACGGATTTAAGAGCGGGAGCTGCATTAATGATTGCAGGTCTCATTGCCGATGGATTGACGGAAGTGACAAATATACATCATATAGACAGAGGCTATGAACATATTGAAAATAAATTCATGAATTTAGGAGCAAAAATTAAAAGAGTTGAAGATTAATAATAGGAGGTTGCTTTTGAATAAAGTAGTATTAATTCCTGATTCGTTTAAAGGAACATTGACGTCAATTGAAATATGCACTATTATATCAAATAATATAAGCAAGCATTTTCCGCATTGTCATGTAGTATCTATTCCTGTTGCTGACGGAGGTGAAGGCAGTGTAGATTGTTTTTTATCTGCACAAGGCGGTGAAAAAATATTTGAAACTGTAAGCTCACCGTATTTTGAGGATATGAAGTCGTTCTACGGCTTGATTGGAGACACTGCAGTAATTGAAATGGCTGCATGTGCAGGGTTGCCCCTGGTGGAAGACAGAAAAAATCCAAGTCTTACAACAACCTATGGAGTAGGACAGCTTATAATGGCAGCGGCAAAAAAGGGTTGTAAAAAGATTATTGTTGGGTTGGGGGGCTCAAGCACCAATGACGGGGGATGCGGTGCAGCCGCGGCCGCCGGTGTTAAATTTTACGACAAGGAAGGAAATGAATTCATACCTGTGGGGAAGACGCTTATAGATATAGATAGAATTGAGCTGTCCCATAGAGCGAAAGAATTAGATAATATTGAAATAATAACAATGTGCGACATAGACAATCCAATGTACGGAACTAAAGGTGCCGCTTATATATTCGGACCTCAAAAAGGTGCGGATGAAAAAATGGTAATTGAGCTTGACAAAGGATTAAAACATCTTTGTGATGTTATAGAGAAGGAAACAGACAAAAAATTAAAGGATGTTCCCGGCAGCGGAGCAGCCGGTGCCATGGGAGCGGGTATGATTGCATTTTTCAATTCGAAGCTTCAAATGGGAATTGAAACAGTGTTGGATACAGTAAAATTCAATGATATAATTGCAGATGCAGATATGATATTTACCGGTGAAGGCAAGCTCGATACTCAAAGCTTAAGAGGAAAGGTTGTTATAGGAGTAGGGAAACGTGCAAAAAATAAGAATATTCCCGTAACCGTCATAGCCGGCGGAGCAGCTGCGAATATATATGAAGCCTATGATATGGGAGTTACTTCAATATTTACTATCAACAGACTGCCTGAGGATTTTGAAATAAGCAGGTATAAATCCAAGGAAAACTTAGAAGCAACTATAGACAACATTCTAAGACTTATAAAAAGCGTAGAATAATCCTGAAGCGCGAGCGTCCCCACAGTCATCCTGAAGCGAAGCTGAAGGAGCTCATTTATTACAAACAAATATTTTGGAGGATAATATGTTAAAGCAAGAATGTGCCGCAAATAGAAGAAATATAAAAATTGCATTGCTTGGATTCGGTAATGTTGGAAAGGCTTTTGCAAAACTGTTGACTGAAAAACAAGAAGAAATATTCAATAAATTTAACCTGAATGTTGATGTAACAGCTATTTCTACTAAATCAAAAGGATGTTTAGTAAATGAAAATGGTATTGATTTAAAAGAAGCATTAAATGACTTAAAGAATTTCAATCATTTTGATGAAAGCAGAAGTGATTACAAAGAGTTCAGCTCTATGGAGGTTGCTGAAAATGCAGACTATGATATTCTTTTTGAATTAACCCCCCTGCAGATATTTTCAGGCCAGCCTGCAATCAACCACATAAAAGCAGCCCTTAACAGAAAAAAACATGCAGTAAGCGCAAACAAGGGACCCATTGCATGGGCATATAGCTCATTGCGTGAGCTGGCGGAAAAGAACAAAGTGCTGTTTTACTACGAAACAACTGTAATGGATGGGACACCGGTATTTAACCTTGTTGATGAAACACTTAAGCTCTGTAAAGTAACAGAAGTAAAAGGAATATTAAATTCTACAACGAATTTTGTTTTAGAAGAAATTGCAAAAGGCAAGTCATACGATGATGTTATAAAAGAAGGAAAGAAAAGAGGCTTCGTAGAGGAAGACCCGGCAATGGACATAGAAGGCTGGGATGCCGCAGCAAAAACAGCTGCCTTGATAAATGTCCTCATGGGAGCAGACATAACTCCTTTTGATGTTGACAGAAAAGGAATTGAAGATATATCATACGAACAAATCAAAGAAGCTGAAAACAGAGGAAATGTGATTAAACTTATCTGCTATGGAGGAATTGAAAACGGAAAAGTAATTGCAAGAGTAAAACCGGAAGAAGTAAGCAAAAATAATCTTCTTGCAAGTATAACCGGTACCACATCCATAGTAAGCATTACAACAGACTTAATGGGCACTGTATCCATAGTGGAGCACGAGCCTGAAATTGAACAGACAGCTTATGGAGTGTTCAGTGATTTGGTCAGAGTGTTAAGTAATATGAATTAAACTGCTCAAAATATTTTATTGACGGATATAGACCTTTGATATATAATTTGCTCAAATAATTCATATCAAGGTAATATCTTAGTATTAAATATAGGGATGAACAGCGTCGATAAAACAATGGATAAGAAGGGATAAGCGGTGAAAATAAAACCGAAAAAGCTTGAGATTGGAAATAAAATTGGGATAGTTTCACCTGCAAGCCCTTCTTATAACAGAAGTGATATTGATAGAGGGATAAAAACCCTGAACGAATGGGGATTTAAAGTTGAGCTGTCAAAAAATCTTAATAAGAAGACAGGTTTTTTCTCCGGTAGTGATATTGAAAGAGCCGGAGATTTAAACGAAATGTTTGAAAGAAAGGACATTGATGCAATTTTTGTTACACAAGGTGGATATGGTTCGGCGCAAGTGCTGAAATATTTAAATTTTGATGTAATAAGAAGAAATCCTAAGATATTTTTAGGATTCAGCGATATTACATCTTTACATTTGGCTATAAATAAAATTACCGATATTGTAACGTTTCATGGACCCGGAATGACCAGATTTAACGATGAGGAATTATCGGATTACACTAAAGAACATTTGTTTAAAGCATTGGACGGACAAACTGAAATTGGAGAAATACAACCGTCAGACAAGAAAAAATGGATAAATGTAATAAATGGCGGTGAAGCAGAGGGTGAATTAATAGGAGGAAATTTAACACTGATATGTTCTTCTTTAGGTACTCCCTATGAAATTGATGCAAAGGATAAAATTTTGTTTATTGAAGAAGTTGATACTGAGCCCTGGGTATTTGACCATATGATGTGCCATCTTTTTAACGCAGGGGTATTACATACAGCATTAGGATTTGTGATAGGTGAATGTGCCCGCTGCGTACCAAGAAGATTAGACCCCGGGTTTCATTCAGACATAAGTTTAGAGGACATTTTAGAATTTTATCTTAAACCTTTAGGCAAGCCTGCATTGCATGGATTGCCGATAGGACATACAAAAGACTTAGCAACTCTGCCTATGGGAGTTAAAGCATATATAAATGCCGACGATAAAAAATTTGTTATAGAAGAAATTGCAGTATTGTAGAGATGCCGCAACGAAATGACAGAGTCCAAGATATATTAATATTAAAAATGGAGGGAAATCCAATGAAAAAGAAAATTGTAGTTTTTGTTTTATTTTCTGTTATGTTAATATCTTGTTTTACAAACGTTTCCTTTGCGGCGGAAGAAGTAAGCAGTTTAAGAATTGGAGTCACACAGGAGATAGACAGTTTAAGCCCGTTTTTATCATGGTCGATTTCAGGTGATGAAATTTTCATGTTAATCTATGATTCCTTGGTAAGAGTAGATGAAAATTTAGAGCCCTCTCCCGGACTGGCGGAATCGTGGAAATTAAGCGACGATAACCTGACATGGACCTTTGTTTTAAATGATAATGCAAAATGGCATGATGGAAAGCCGGTTACAGCGGAAGACGTAAAATATTCATATGAATACAT
>DNNJ01000415.1 GCA_003487955.1 Clostridiales bacterium
TATTAATAGGTGTTTAATTTGCTTTTTGTATGTTTCTTTGAAGTCTTTTGAAAATTTATTTTTAAAGTCTGTAAATCTAAGTCCTTCTGTAAGTCTTAAACGCAGGATAATATATTCAAATGCAATCTCATTTTCATTCATTACTTCCTGAATGTTTCTTTTAAAAGTGCCATTATTACCGCTTGATATATATTCTGTCAGCTCTGAAGGATTGCTGAATCTCATATTTTCTAAAAAAGAGTGGGCAGAAGGACCGATTCCAATATATTCTTCTTGATTCCAATACTTCAAATTATGCCTGCACTCATATCCTTTCACGGCAAAGTTAGAAATTTCATACTGCAGTAAATTATACTTTTCCATAAGATTTCTGCCTGAATAATACATTTCTCTTTCGTCATCTTCTTCAGGCATTACAATTTTCTTGTTTTTTTCCAATAGATACATTGGTGTTCCTTTTTCCAATTTCAAAGAATAAAAGGAAATATGTCTGATTTCTTTTTTTATTAGTTGAGAAATGGTATTGTTTATATCATCGATGGTCTGTCCCGGTATGTTGAACATAACATCTGCATTAATATTTGTAAACCCGCATTGCTTGGCATTTTCTACTGCTTCTAAAGCTTCTTTGGAATTGTGTATTCTTCCTATGTTTTTTAATATATCATCATTTAACGATTGAATTCCGATACTTAATCTGTTAATTCCTATCGAGCTGCATGCATTTAATTTTTTTACATTAAGAGTATTGGGATTTGCTTCTATGCTTATTTCCGCATTTTCTTCCACTATAAATGTGTTTCTTATGGCGGTTATTACATTCTCTAAATTTTGGGCGGAAATAATAGAGGGGGTTCCTCCCCCGATAAAAATGGTATCAACAATATATTCATCCTTCAATTCACTGTAGCTTTTTATTTCATTAATTGCTGATTGAATATATTTATTTTCTGATATTTCATCCCATTTTACCGAATAAAAGTCGCAGTAACCACACTTTTTAACGCAAAATGGAATGTGTATGTAAATTCCTAATTTTCTCATAACTACCTCTAATCGTAAATCTGAGTGATCTCTTATTGTCGTCCTGAGTGATAACGAAAGATCTTATGCTTGTCATCCTGAGTGATAGCGAAGGATCTCATAATACGGGGACATTCCTCTTGCTTCAAAGACTATCCCAATAGGAGAGGTGTGTCCCCCTTCCTTGAATTCTGAGATTCTTTCGGGCTAAAGCCCTCAGAATGACAATTAAAAATGGTTTGTTCAATGGCAAGGCTGCGCCCTTATTATTAATATCCATTGAAACTATAAAAGGAGCTGATTTTCAGCTCCCATTATATCATTTATAAATAAGTTTGTGCAATACTAATCATTGGATTACCGATAGTAAACAGATATAACGTTACTAACTCTGAAAAACGGGTTAGGGCATCTTTCGAGCTAAAGCCCTCAGAATGACATAGGCTGGCACTCTTATTATTCCATGTTTGAACTGTAACGATATGACTATCTAGGGGAAAGTTAAATTATTCAGTCGCCCCTTCTTTTCCAAAATCAGTATTCCAAATTTCTTCGTTAAATTCGCCTTCTTGTTTTGAAATTATTGTTGTACAAACAGCGTCTCCTGTTATATTCATGGCAGTTCTGCCCATGTCGAATATTCTGTCTATACCAAGTATTAATCCCAAGCCTTCAAGGGGCAGTCCAACTGTCTGTAATACCATAGACAGCATTATTGCTCCTGCTCCCGGAACTCCTGCTGTACCGATTGATGCCAATGTGGCAGAAAATACAATCATAAGTGCCATAGCAGGTGTTACATCAATTCCATATACCTGTGCAATAAATACTGCAGATACTCCTTGATATATTGCTGTGCCGTCCATATTAACAGTAGCACCAAGCGGAAGAGCAAATGATGATATGTCCTTAGAAGCACCTATTTTATTTATTGTCAAATCCATGGTTACCGGTAATGTAGCACTGCTGCTTGCAGTGGAGAATGCAACTGCCATTGCAGGGAAGAATTTCTTAAAGAACCTGGCCGGCGACAATCCTGATAGGCCTTTTAGCATTCCGCCATATACAGCTACTAAATGTATTGCTAAAGCTATATAAACCGCTGCTACTGTTTTTAACAATGGTACAACTGCCGCAACTCCTACTTGACCGAATGTCCTGGCTACTAAACAAAGTACTCCAAAAGGAGCTAAAATCATAACCATACTTACTAATTTCATTACTAATTCATTTAATTGTTCAAATAGCTCCAGTACCTTTTTACCCTTATCGCCTATCATCGTTAAGGCTATACCGGTCATTATTGCAAATATAATAATTTGAAGCATATTCCCTTCAGCTAATGCCTGAATCGGGTTTCTTGGTACCATTTCATAAAGAACTTGTGCTAATCCTTTACCTTCACTTGCAGAAACATCAACAGTATCTATAGCCCCCATATCTAATCCTATACCCGGATTGATAATAAATGCCAATGCAAGACCTATTACTATTGCTACTGCTGTAGTTACCAAATAAAATGCCATTGTTTTACCGCCGACTTTTCCTAATTTTTTGATGTCACCCATACTGGCTGCACCATTTACTAAGGAAACAAATACCAAAGGAACTACGCACATCATTATTCCTCTTAGGAATACCTGACCAACAAATTGGAATACACCATTAATTAAAACATCATCCCTTAGTGTACCGCCCGGCATATAATGAACTATAAGACCTATGACAAAACCAATGGCTAAACCTATAAGGACCTTTACTGCTAATCCCAACTTCTTCTGTGACATTATAACCCTCCTTTTAAAATATTTAATTTTAAAAATCCGTAAACAATCATATGTTTACGTTTACATTGTAAACATTTCCGAATAGTTTGTCAATCATATCGTATGAATTTTGTCCTACAAATATTTACATATTATACAAAACCTCCTTACAATAACGTATTAATTATAATACATTTTTATTCCTTTTACCTCAACATATGACAGTTCCCCCGTCAGTCCCCTTGTCAGTCCCCTTGTCATGTCAGTTCATCTCATTGCAGGCATACATTACTATTGCTGCAGTTACAACTCCTGCTGTTTCTGTCCTTAGAATTCTTTTTCCCAAGGTTACAATATGCGCTCCGATTTCCTGGAACATTTCAATTTCTTTAATGTCAAAGCCCCCTTCAGGGCCTATTACTATGTAATAATTTTGCTTGGGTTCATATAAAACATCCTTTAACAGCTTTACATCCTCTAATTCATAAGGAACTAAAATTAGAGCATCTTCATTCTTAAGCTTTCCAACAAGCTCCTTAACAGTCATAATTGGTTCCACTTCAGGAATAATATTTCTTTTGCTTTGTTTTGCTGATTCCTTGGTGATTTTCTGCCACCTGTCAAGCTTTTTTTGCTCTCTATCCTTATCGTTGAGTTTAACAACAGTTCTTTCCGTAATTAAAGGAATAAAACTTTTCACACCAAGCTCCACATTTTGCTGTATGATTGTTTCCATTTTTGTCTGCTTGGGTATTCCTTGGCAAAGGGTTATGTTTATTTTAGTTTCATTACAAGTTAACACTTCTTCAATCAGGGTGCAGATTATATTTTCTTTGTTTACTTCTATTATTTCTGCAATGTATTCCTTGCTTTCAGTCACAACAGAAATCCTGTCTCCCGGCTGAGCCCGAAGAATTGTTTTTAAATGCTTTGCATCTCCGCCTTCAACTGTAACTTTATCATTGCTAATTCTATCATCATCACAAAAATATCTAAACATTTTATAACAGCACCCCCGTCCCCTCGTCATATTTGGCGGTTATGGACACCCATTCTTCGCTTTGATTTATTTCAATTATTTCAAACCCCAAGCTTTCAAAATTATCAATTACATCCTGAAGGTATTTTTCAATTATTCCTGAAGCAATAACCAAGCCGCCTTTTTTTAGAAACCTTGGAAAGGTTTCACTCATACCCATGATGATTTGTGCAATTATATTGACAGCAATCATATCATACTTATTGTACCCGATTTTTCCCTGCAGAGCATTATCCTCGGTTACATCTCCGCAATATACCGTGAACCTGTCATCGAAAATATTATTAAGAGCTGCATTTTCCTTTGCTATTCGAACAGCATTTTCATCAATATCAACTCCCGTACATTCCTTTGCTCCAAGAAGCAATGCAGCAATTGACAATATACCGCTTCCGCATCCCATATCCAGCACTGACATATCTTTGTTTATGTGTTTGATTATCTGCTCAATGCAAAGGCGTGTTGTATGGTGCTGCCCTGTGCCAAAGCTCATACCCGGGTCGATTTCAAGAATAGTTTTCCCTTGTGCGGAGTCTTTGTATTCTTCCCAGGATGGCTTAATTACAATTTTATCTGAAACAACAAATGGCTTGAAATACTGCTTCCAGTTGTTTGCCCAGTCCTCATCATTGAGAACCTTTGTTTCCGTCCTAAGACTTCCCAAATCTATATTCATATTATCATCTTTTAATTTTTCAATAAATTTATAAATATTCTTAAGCAGTTCGCTTCCCTGGTTATTGTCTGCCAAATATACCTTGATGCAGCTTTCAATATCCTTCATTTTTGACAGGTCTTCATCAAAGTAATCCCAGTTAAGTGTTTTATCATTTAAGAATTCATCAAAAACATTTGCATCTTCAATTACGGCATCATTGATATTCAGTTTAATCAATGCTCCGTTAATTATTTCCAATCCGTTTGTTGTTGTATATATAGAAACCTCAGTCCAGTTCATCTTTCCCTCCTGTTTTCCGCAGTCTCATTCACAAAAATATTTATTCGGGGACATTCCTTTTGCCCACAGAGACTAACCCTATAGTAAAGGTGTGTCCCCATACCACTTATAAAAAGGGTTAGGTCATCTTTCTTCCACAACTACTTCATATGTTATCGGCACTGCTTTTTCAAGCATTGCAGATACACCGCAGTATTTTTCCATCGAAAGCTTGACTGCTTTTTTAACCTTGTCATATGGTATATCTTTTCCTTTAAACTTATATACTATATTTATGTAGGTATATATTTTAGGATCTTCATCCCTTGTTTGAGCTTCAATATCCACATTAACATCATCTAATTCAATTTTCATTTTCTTTGTGATACTCATTATATCTATACCGGAACATCCTATTAAACCTGCCAGTAAAAGTGCCTTAGGGCTTGGGCCTAAATCATTTCCTCCGTTTTCCACAGTGGTATCTGTTATTACAGTATGGCCGTTGATATCCATTTCAAAGGCCATATTCCCTTTTAATTTTGCACTGATATTAGTTTTGTTCATTATTATCCTCCTTGGTCTTCATATGTAAAATTGTATCAATAAAGTGCCTAAAGTGCAACAAAAATCAAAAAACCCTTCATATTTGAAGGGACTTTCTATCTTCTTAATTTCCAAACAGAGTCGTCTGTAGTCAATTTGCTATTAAGATTATCCGAGTAATAGTGGATGTCTGCAACCGGGATTTTATCGCTCATAACCCCGTGACGCCTCCTTGAAATCGATTTCATAACATGTTCCCGTCTTGAGATAATTATAATACATTTTTCCTAATTATTCCACACTTTTTTAATAATCCGGCAAATACTCCTTCATTGCCAGTTACAGTTCACACATTATAATTAATCAAATTATTGCGTCAACAATAATGTTTTGGGTATAATACTCATATAATTTAAGAAAAAAGGAGTTCTCATGGATAATAAAAATAAGAAAAAATTAATCAGTATAATAGTAACTCTTGTCATTGGTATAGTGCTGGGATTTTTCGGCGTAATGGTTTCAGTTTTTTCTGACGGAGGCACCTACGAAAGAATACTTACTATATTAATAATTTTAATAATTTATGGTGTTCTAAGTTTAATAATAGGATTTATAAGACCTGTCAAACCTTGGGGCCACATGTTGGCATTGAGCCTTCCCGGTGTGGTTATGCTTATATTTTACACTATTAAAGAGTTTAACATACTTTATATTGTCTATATTGTATTGATAATTTTATTTACCTTCTTCGGCACCAAAAGCGGAAAATCACTTAAAAGAAAAAAATAATTTTGTCAAAAATAAAACTCAGCCTCCCGCTATATTGCAGGAGGATGGGTTTTTTGTTAATACATACATATTCAACTAAAATATCCTTATGAAAGTGCTTTACTTTTAACTGCAGTGAGTAAAGCTCGCTGATACATCTTCGTCGGCAACCATATCGGTAATTAATCTTGTTTGACAAATACTAAGTTCTCATTCCCCGGGACTATGTGAGAAATTGTTATTCTGTCGGCAGTGGTGTTTCCTTCTATTGAAAAATCCAGTCGAGTGGTGGTTTCTTCATGGTAAAGAGTTAAATTTGTCGCCCCGTCATATCTGTATTCGCCGAATTCATACCAGGTGAACACATAGCTGTAGTATGTGTTGTTTGGTGGATTATCAAGTGCTTCCATGTATTCTTCATCAAATTCAACAAATACGGTATTATTGCCGTCAAAAGTAAGCACGGCATTTTCGCTGGCAAAAACACCCTTATGGGGTTCAGGCTCCGGTCCTTCCATTTTGGGAGGCATGTCATTGCTTTTTTGACAGCTTGATGTAATTAAAAGCAATAAAACAATTACACGTGCAGCTATAATTTCGGATGAGTAATTTTTGAATTTAATTTTCATAATGTGCCTAATCTCCTTCAGGTATAATCGGTCCTGTAAATCCGCCTACAGGCAGCCCTCCCCCTGTTGGTGCCTGCGTCTGAGTTTCAGTAGTGCCACCGAATCTTACCACAGAGCTTCCTTTTAATGGAGACGTTCTTTCCACGTCATATTCGTATACATATAAGGAACCTGGTCTTGAAGATATGGTTTGGCTATAGCCAACCTTTGCTCTTGGCTTTTTGTAAACTCCATAGATTTCGGCTATAAAATTAAGCTCCATCCATTGGCTGCCGGATTCTCTCTTGACTTTTCCTTCATATTGATTTGTTTCTTCATTGAAAACACATTGAACCAAATAATCAGGATCATAGTCCCCGTTTTCCAGACAAGGTCCTATGAGAATTCCATCTTTGTTTGATTCGATTCTGATTGCTTTATAGTAGAGGTCCAT
>DNNJ01000297.1:0-1911 GCA_003487955.1 Clostridiales bacterium
TAATAATAACTATAAATAACTCATCGTAAAATCAACACGTCATCTGATTTTTTTTGCTACACATTTGAGGACAAATGCGAATAAAATCACCGCTACAAATTGAAATTTTTAAGCGTCTGGATATATCCATAACAGAAACTCACTCTTTATGCTTTAAGTCTTCCTTATCAACACTTCCAGAAACTCCTGCCTCTTTAATTTGCCCATTTTTAACTGTGTAAATATATATTGCATCTGGATCGTCATCATATCGAACATGGATATTCCATTCATTATATGATAAGATAACATTTAAAAACGAATGATTAACATCAATACTTTGAATTTCCTCTATGACATATCCTCTATCTTCAAGATATTCCCGCATGAGTTTTTCAGTATTTTTTGTTCCTGTAAAAACATAAATGAAACAAGTTAATACTATAACAGCTAAAATACCAACAGTTATGTAAAATCCTTTTCTTTTCATTGCATAAACCTCCCTATTATGTATAATCCGTAGTTCAAAGCTAAGATACAAATTCCTGTTTTCTTGTTTATGTATCAGCTCTACTTATTGAAATTTAACAGGTAAAATTAACGCTTATTTTCAATGACACACAATCAAGCAAACGCCAGTATAATTATCTATAAACGAGATATCATCTATCGATAAATCACAAATACGCGTTTTTCTGATCTTTGGATTAAAATGCGCCTCTGAATATTCGTCAATTAAATTTTCAATATCTTTCAAAGTAGCATTAGGAATATTTGAGATTTTTGGCATTGTAAGATAGTGTTTTGTAAAATCTCCACCCAGCCAAATACTCCATAACTCGACTTCACTGCTAGGTTCCGTGTTTTCAGTTAGGTACTTCTTTAATTCCAATAGCGCTAACTTGGTTGCAGAAATGTCTATTTCATAGAAATAAGTTTTTTTCACAAAACGATCAATCTCCAAGCAGTCCCGGCCATAGTAGCTTTTTGTAATGGACAACGCTTCAGCACTATGGAACTCAGGCATTTTTATGTCTGAAGACAATATAAGTACGCGGCTCATTAAAACCCTCCAATCAAGATATATTATGCAAATTCCTATTTATCAGTATAATAAACAATTATTTGTCCATTTTTTTACTCTTGAACAAATAATACATATATACATTATATAAGCCACTTACCAACTTAACAAGCAATAAGTTTATTACCACCTCCCATTTTTACTTTTTTATTCCATATCACATCTATCTTTTGTCCCAATATCATTGCTAAACTACCCAATACAAAACAATCCCTTGTATTGAGTAGTAATTCTATTTTTTTATTTTCTTTGCTGCATACCTTATAAACTCATCAGGTGTAGGTATTTCCTCTTTTGATGGTACTTGTTTTTGGTAAGCTCCTGTAACTCCATCATCGGGTGTATTGGTATATGCATAGTCCAAAGCCTTCTGAATTTCTTCTTTTACTTCTTTTATAGAAACACCATGTTTCTTTGCTACCTTACGGTAAATCTTTCTCATACTCATTTATTTTCTCCTTCTCTTCGTTAGTAGGTTAATAGAGACTATCCCTCAAAATCAGCAATCAGTTCTGCTGTAATACTGTCAAATTCATCATCAGTCATAGCAGTTACCTTATCCATAACTGACTGTGCAAGCTCCAAAAGTTCAGTTTCATCTTGCTCCAAATGAGTTTGCATTTGAGTAAGTTCTGAAAGTAAACCTGTTCTTGAGCCAGTATTGTAGATACAGATTAAATTCTTTTCTTCTAAGGTAAATTTACTCATAATCATCGCTCCTTTTCCCTACCTATTTGAGGTGTTTTTTTATACTTTTCTTTCTCTATGAATGGCTTTGTTTTAAGCTGTTCCACTATAGAAGTTTTCTTTTTCTTTCTTTCTGTTTGCTCCAACTCTGCTACAGTAGG
>DNNJ01000297.1:2193-3712 GCA_003487955.1 Clostridiales bacterium
AAGAAAATGTGGTTGTTCCTTAAAACCAAAGCTGTCTACATAATAAGAAGATACACTACCATTTACCTTTAAAGCAATGATGTCACTAACAGAGAGGGAGTGTCCCTTAAAATCAGCAGGGTGGTTTATATTAAACTGTTCATAGAGCTTGTTAAGGGTATGGTTTTGATTTCCGTTAAAATCGTTTAGGGGAGCAGTGTAGATAAGCTCATAATTATCATGGTCTACTGAAAGTCCAACATCTTGCAGTCGATTCAATCCTTCAAAGCGATAATCCCGGAGTTCCTCTCCATTTTTAAGCTGATAAATGGCAATGGAGTTATTAGAAGTTTCCAAAAACCTCTGTTCAAGTTCTGATACCGAAGATTTTTCCTTGCCTTTTATTGCCTCATAGTCCTGTAAGGTAATCCAATCTGTACGCTGAACTCCAAATATCCCACTATGATTATCAATATCCTTACGGTCAAATGCCATTGCCTCAGTATCATCCTCATAAAGCAGGTATACCGTCAAATCCTGCTCAAACAGTTCTGCAGCACGTTCCCTTGATAGTGGCAGCATCTCATCATCTAAATATCCGTAGGAGTTTCGATCTGTAATACTTATATCGGGGTCAGGTAAAGGGTAGGCATGTTCTTGTATTGGTATATTAAAGTCAATGCTTTGTCCCTTTGTAGCCTTTGTAAAATCATAATTAGTTTCCTCATTCAGTACTGATGAAGTAATATTGTAAATCTCTGTAGCTTCCAGTACACCTTTAGCTTTAAAAGAATAGAGTTCCTGCTGATTAATACCATTAATAATTAAATGGTCTAAAACTCGAATACCCAGTAAATTACCAGTCTCTCTAAGGCGTTCTGTAATGCTAATATCTTCTTTACTGGGATTTAGATCGCCTGATGGGTGATTATGACAGAGAATCACGGAATTGGCTTTATTGATAATGGCATTCCTAAATACTTCTCTAGGGTGTACGATAGAGCTGTTAATAGTTCCAACAGATACAACTTCATGGTCAATAACACGGTTCTTGGTATTGAGAAAGGCTACAACAAATGCCTCCTTATCATATATTTTATCCATCACCGAATGAAAAAAAGCAGATGCAGCTTCTGGTGAATTAATTATGGGGTTTCGGGTATTGATACCACTGCTCATTCTGTACAAATCAAGAAAGGCTTGGTGCTTTTCCCGCTGAACTGGGGTAGCAAGGAGCTGTGTGGCATTGTCCACTAATGCATTTAATCCCTTTCTCTGGGCATATTCTATAGCATCATCTTCTTTCACACCAATAATTCTTGAAAAGGCTTGAATATAGCGAAGTTCATCAATAGTTGCCATCTTCATCCACCTCCTGTCTATCCGCTAAATCCATGAGCAGGAACAAATCCTTTAACTTTTCAGCATCTTCTTCTTTGGTGATATATTCTTTGGGATTTTCACGTAGTTTTAATATATCCTCGGTATTCACTTCAATGTCTAAAAGGGTCTTAATCAAATTTTTAATACTCATAATTTT
>DNNJ01000297.1:3940-4843 GCA_003487955.1 Clostridiales bacterium
TTCCTTTCATCGCTCTATATCCGACTTTTTATGTGCAGGATTAGAGATTTTCCCCACCTGCTCCTTGGTTTTTCCTAACTGCTTCATAACAGAGGGCTTCTCCTTTTCAAACGATTTAAAAACAGCTTGGGGGGATACGAGGAAATTTTCATGCATATTCTCTTTTCCACAATAGTCATCAAGCCAAAGATCGTAGGATTTTATCAAATATCCTACTGTGGTAAACTCCCCAAGTTCATCTTTTAGGATATGTTCGCCAAAGGCTTTCGGGTCAATGCATGTTTTCCATTCTTCGGGCATCTGCACCATACCTGATTTGTAAAGATAATAGTTGCCTAAGTCCTCTGCGTTTTTCACACCCTCAATCAGCACATAATAATCCACGTTGGAAGCAAAATTGATAAATGACCTGACATCTTTGAAAGGAGAAGTTTCTGCAATGGCATCTAACTTGGCAAGCTCTGATGAGGGAAGTTCTGATAGACAAAGGGCAAGATAATTTAATTCATCAATATCCGTATAAACATTCAGTACATTGATAAGTCCTGCTACATCAGTTTTAAAATCATCAAAGAATGTCTCTTTAAAATAAGTTCCATCTATGCCAATACGGTCATAGACTGACTTCATTTCTTCTTTGGTAACAGGAAACGACACCCATTCACCTAAATCCCGTTCTCCATCATCATAGGCTTTACTGTTCACAATAAATGCTTTGATTTCTTTACTCATTTATTTCTTGCCCCCTTTCTTCGCCAGAAACTCCATTTTAAAGTTTACATACTTACCACCTGTATCATCAAGAATGATAATAGCATCATAGGTTTTACCTGTTTTTTCAGAGTAACATCCATTTAATTTTACTTTGCCATTTTTCAAAAGTTCAGTTGCTATGGTCTTTGT
>DNNJ01000297.1:5136-5914 GCA_003487955.1 Clostridiales bacterium
TGTTTTCACAGCAAAATCCTTTCTTATTCTCTTTTACATTACTACCACAGCGAGGACATTCGCCGATAGATTCTACTTTAGCATTTGAGGGAAAAAGGGTATCTGCACCCTTAATGACTTCATAGGTAGATACAAGGCTTTCAGTCATATTAGAAATATTCGTTAAAAAGCTTTGTGGGGAAAGTGTACCACGCTCAATCTGTTTTAGCTGTTCCTCCCATTCGGCGGTTAGCTGTGCTGATTTTATAGCTTCCGGTAAAACAGTAATAAGAGAAATACCTTTATGAGTTGGGATAAAATACTTTGTCTTTTTCTCTCCCTTACGTTCGGCAAGTCCCGTTTTGATGAGCTTTTCCAAAATTCCTGCACGGGTTGCAGGAGTGCCAATACCTTTACGTTCTGCATCCTCCATTGCCTTATTTGCATTTTCCATAGCTGAAAGTAGCGTATCATCTGTAAAATGCTTTGGTGGACTGGTTTTACCTTCCTTAATAGTAGCCTTTACAGTAAATACTTCGCCTTGAGCAACAGGTGGCAGGCTTGTGTCTTTTTCTTCTTGAGACTGTTCCTTTTTAGCATCAAGATAAATTTTTTGTGCTGCCTTCCAACCGTCCTCAAGTATGGTTTTTCCCTTTGCGGTAAATACTGCACCGCTACATTTTGCCGTTATAAGAGTTTCTGCATAGCGGCAGTTATTCCCAACTGCACAAACTAAACGCAGAGCAATAAGGAGTAAGACTTCTCTTTCGCCAAAGGGCAGAGCATGAATATCACAATT
>DNNJ01000363.1:0-2398 GCA_003487955.1 Clostridiales bacterium
CGGACAGTCAGGGCAGGTAAAAGGTTGAAAGTCTGGAATATGTATCCTATATTCTCTGCTCGCATCTTTGTAAGCTCTGAATCTTTCATTGAGGATATTTTCCTATCTCCTATGTAGAGATCTCCTTGGGTAGGGGTGTCCAGACCTCCGATCATGTTGAGGAGGGTTGATTTTCCTGAACCTGATGGTCCCATTATGGACACAAATTCTCCCTCATCAACGGTTATATTTAATCCCTTAAGGGCGTGGACCTCGGTGCTGTCTAATTTATAGGTTTTCCAAAGTCCTTTTCCCTTCACTAAACTTTTCATATTAAACACTCCTTTATTCATATCTCAAAGCGTCTATGGGACTGATACGGGTGGCAATGTAAGCGGGTATGAGTCCACTGAACGTTCCAATGACAAAGACTATAACAAGTACCTGGGTGACTATTGCACTGGGTATGTTGAAACTCAGGAAGTTCACACCTGTTGCACCCATCAAAACACCCAACATGCTGTAGGTAGGTGACATGAGCAGGATTCCAATAACACCTCCAATCAAACTCAAGATGAGTGATTCATAAATTATCAGTGCCAAAATCTTCCTTTTACTGGTTCCAATAGCCCTCATAGTACCTATTTCTTTGGTTCTCTCCTTGACTGACATCATCATAACGATCATGATGATTATCACCGAAACCAGGAATATGAAGGTACTGATCATGTTCATGAATATCTTGATCTGGCTTAAATTGTCATCAATTGTTTTTTTGGTGTCTTTCTGTGAGTAAATGGTGTAATTGGGATATGCATCCTGTAGGCTGGTCTCTGCACTGTCAATTGATCCTGTGGGTGATATGATAACCGTGGATACGAGACCAGACATGTCCGTGACTGACTGTGCATGTGAAAGGGACATGATCATGGAGTTGTCAATGGTAAGGGGCCATCCAGTGCCTACCTTTTTCATAATACCAACGACTTTGTACTTGTTTCCCTGAACAGTTATTGTGCTTCCCACTGTTGCATTGTAGTTTTTGGCAGTCTCTGATCCAATGATAACTGCATTGTCACTTTCACCCACCAGTGAACTTTTACCAGTTACTTTGGCGTTTTGTATGAAAGCCTGCTCCTTACCAGGTGTAACGCCCACGATCATGGTGTACTGACTGTTGTTATTTCCTTGAACTGGTACAAATAGAGCCTTTGTACTCTTAGCCTGATCAACTTCGCTACGGTTCAACACTTCATTTCCAAGACTCTCTGTGATTATGCTCCCAGATGGTGGGTAACTTGTCCCATTTTTTTCGAAGTACAGTTTTCCGTTGACTGTTCCCAGATCACCCTTGAGGCCTGATTCCATTTCATATAAAACCAGGTTAACGGTACCGATTAATAGAACACACACCACAATGCCGATGATGCACATGGCTGTGCGGCCCTTTTTGGCCTTAAAATCTTTAAAAGCTATATCTAACATTTTTTTATTCACCTGTAATTTAAAACATCTTCAATATTTGTTGTTTGAATTTTTTAAAGTTTTTATCCGATTTTTCTTTATCTTAGGTGTAGTATTAATAAAATTTGTTCGTATAATTTGCCATATGAAATATAAATGGAAATACGTTGATTAAATTGATTTATACTACTCTTAATTATTTTTTATGTTGTCCTCAATTGACATAAATTGTCATACTTCTATTCTGAGGATATAACTCATTTTTTTACTGGTCTAAAGTAAAAGTTGGATTATCTCTTTTTTTCTATTTGAATCTTTGTGAATAGTCCTTTTTGTTGTGATTGAACAGTTTTAATGTTTTTGAGGTGTTTTGTATTTAGTTAATCAGTTTTTACATGCTATTTTGGAATTTTATTTTTATATCTCAGTTGATATGTGTGATGTTGTTTAATCTTAGAGTATTACTTCTTAGGAAGTTTATATTTTTTGTAAATAGTCTTTATTGGATTTGAACATCCGTATTTTGAGTAAAAAATCATAAATTTTATTATTGTGAATGTATTACTTAATTATGGATATGAAAATGTGATGATACCATGTCCAGAACGAGCATGAAGGAGGTGAAAAGATGCGAAAACAAATAAAGCCTAAAGCACAGGTTATGTTCCTTTTACTCACCATTTTTGTTATCATGGTTTCAGTGTCTAGTGTTAATGCGGCTCCATTACCAACTGCTTCGCAGGTTTATGTGAGTACCAATGGTTCAGATGCTAACAGTGGTACTACAGATTCTCCATACCTCACAATACAGAAAGGAGTGGATTCCATTTCAGAAAATGGAACTGTTTACATAGCAAATGGAGTATACAATGGAACAGGTAACACAAATATAACCATCAATAAAAACATGAACATCACAGGACAAAGCCAGGCAGGAACCATAATCAACGGAACA
>DNNJ01000363.1:2699-3038 GCA_003487955.1 Clostridiales bacterium
ACCATAATCAACGGAACAGGCACAAATCAAATATTCAATATTTTAACTGGTGTTGTTAACATCCTAAATTTAACACTAACCAATGGATCTGAATATCAGGGAGGTGCTATTTATAATTCTGGTGATTTAACAGTTTCAAACTGTAATTTCACAGGTAACACAGCAAATATTTTTGGCGGTGCTATTTGTAATTTTGGTAATTTAAATGTTACAAACAGTACTTTTTTGGGTAACCAAGGTGCTTATGGGCCTATCCGTAATCAAGATGGTAATGCCGTTTTTAGTGGTTGTATTTTCATAGGTAACAACGCAGCTTATAATGGTGGTGTCATCAACAGT
>DNNJ01000122.1 GCA_003487955.1 Clostridiales bacterium
TCTTCTATATCAATAATATATATTATTTAATTTAAACATATATGACGAGAAAAACGCCTAAGAATAATTTTATACAAAAATTAATTATTTGCAATCACCCTGAGGGTGATTTAAATGGATACGTCAAGATTATTCTAAATTTCGCAAATTTCGACAACATCTTCATTATTAATTGATATATAATAATTGCGTTTGGGGCTTTTTTGGATTTATTATTTTATTTTGAAAAGTCTACAAATTATTTATATTGATTTTTAATTTTACAAATGAAGGGGTGTTAATATTGCAACAAGACAAAGTAATTGTGCTGCCGTTTTTAAGTAACACAAATATCGAAAATGCAGCAAGCAAATTAAATTTAGCATTTAAGGATGCAGAGGAAAATTTTCCGGAAGACGATGATAATGATGTATATGTAGAATTTTCAAATGAATTAAAAAATCTTATTAGTAATATTCACGGAGAAAGTCAGCTTATTGAGCTTTTTGCACAAGATGAAAAAATTCTTGACAAGAAGTATTTGACAGATGGAGTCAATTCAATAAAACAAAATTGTCTAAAATTAACAAAGACTATAAACAATATGATTGAACTCAGAAATTTTGAAAAGAAACAAACTTGCCTATTGGTCAACAATGCAAATATCGTCGAAATTATTGATAATATAGTCATTAACGTATCTACATATATCAAAGAAAGAATAATTTTTGATACCAATATTGAAGAAAAGTTTATGCCATTTGATATAAATAAGTTTCAAAAAGCAATATTAATTATCTTATCAATAGCAGTCAGGTATTCAGATAAAAAGGGAATATTAGTGAATTTAAATGTCTTTGAAAATAATATCACTATTACTGTTTCTTTTAATAATAAAAACAGTGAATTAATAAATTTTATTAAGTATAAAATGGACAACCTTATGCCTGACAACTTAGATGAATTATCTATAAGTTTATATTTATGCAAGGCATTAATTGCTTTGCATGAAGGAAGCATTTCTGTCGTAGGAAATACACATGAAACAATTTTTACAATAGAGCTTCCATGCGAAAATACAGATTCAATCTACTATTTGTTCATGAACGTCATTAAAAATGAATATTTGGCAGAGCAAATACAAATAGAGTTTTCCGACTTATATGAAATATAATACTGTAAAAAGTTTTCCGATATATAAATCTTAGACTGTTCTTATGATTGATTTTTGTCGTATTATCTGATATATTATAAAAAAAAACGAAGAGGCAAAAATGGACAGTTTAGAGAAAATGATAATTGAGCAGGGTGAAGTAAGAGAAGGAAATATTCTTAAGGTGGATAGCTTCCTGAATCACCAGATTAATCCCGAATTTTTATATCGGATGGGAGAGGAATTTTATAGGATTTTTAAAGATAAAGAAATTACAAAAATTTTGACAATTGAAGTAAGCGGAATAGCAGTTGCATTAATGGCAGCATTGATATTTAAAGTGCCTGTAGTTTTCGCAAAAAAAACAGTGAGTTTAAATTTGGATAAAGACATTTATGCAAGCAAGGTTTTTTCTTATACTAAAAATAAAGAATACAATATTATGATAAGCAAAAGATATCTTGACAGTAATGATAAGATTCTGATTATTGATGACTTTTTGGCTGAAGGAAACGCAATCAGGGGTTTAATAGATGTAGCACAAAAAAGCGGAGCCCAAATAATGGGTATCGGCATCGCAATTGAAAAAGGATTCCAGCAGGGAGGAAAATTCCTTAGGGAGGAAGGATACAACCTTAAAAGCCTTGCAATAGTAGATGAATTAAAACCCGGTAATATAAGGTTCAGAATTCAGGAATGAGATTCTCGGTGAGGTGAGGGAAATGCCTACAACTTATGCTCATTACACATTTGGCGAGAGGGTATTAAAAGAGTTAAGTGAAGAACTGAGGGAAGAGATAAAAAAGAATATTGAATTATTCCATATCGGATTGCACGGACCTGATATACTTTTTTATTACAAACCCTTAAGCTCAAATAAGATTAATAAACAAGGAAATGAAATTCACAAACAAAATGCAAATGTATTTTTTGAAAAAGCAAAAGAAATAATATTATGCGATGAAAATGCTTTTGCCTATATTGCGGGATTTATCTGCCACTTTATGCTTGACAGCCAATGTCATCCATACATAAGAACTAAAGAAGATAAGTTCTCCCACAATGAAATTGAAGCTGAATTTGACAGAGCAATAATGCTTAAGGATAATTTAAATCCAATAACATTTAAACCAACTTCACATATTGTCCCAAGCATTAAAAATGCAGAATGTATTTCAAAGTTTTTTCTTGGAACTACACCGGAAGAAATACTTAGCTCATTGAGCTCAATGAAGTTTTATTTAAATTTGTTGGTAGCACCGGGAAAGTTTCAAAGAGCTTTATTAATAAGCGCACTGAAAATTTCAGGAAATGATAGTAAAATAGACCTTATAAAAAAATACTCACCCAATGAAAAGCTACGTGGAATAAATGATGAGTTGATGAGATTATACGATGAAACAATAGAACCTGCGGCACTGTTGATTAAAGAGTATTTCAGCAGTCTTGGGGAAAAAGGCATAAATTCAAATGAAAAAGTTAATGAAAGGTTTGACAGAAATTTCGGATAACTGCTTATAACAGCAGTTTTTCTTTTGCTTGTAAAATCCTTAAATATATAATAATATTAATGGTAAGAGGAAACACAGACAGGGGTGGAGATTATGGATAAATCTAAAGGAAAATTAACTAAGCAAGAAAGCTCATGGATTTTATATGATGTTGGTAATTCAGCATTTATTCTGCTTATTTCAACAATAATACCTATTTATTTCAAAAATATTGCTACAATGGACGGTGTTACACCTGCCAACTCAACTGCTTACTGGGGATATGCCATGTCAACTTCAACGCTGATAGTGGCAATATTCGGTCCGATATTAGGAGCATTGGCAGACACCAAGGGATATAAAAAGCCATTGTTTACATTGTTTTTAATGTTTGGTGTGATAGGGTGCGCAGCACTTTCGCTGCCTGTTTCATGGATAATTTTTTTATCGTTGTTTGTATTTGCGAGAGTAGGAATCTCTGGAAGTTTAATATTTTATGATGCGATGCTTCCTGATGTGACAATCGATGAAAGGATGGATTTATTGTCTTCACATGGTTATGCATGGGGTTATATAGGAAGCTGCATTCCTTTTACCGTCAGCCTTTTATTGATTTTGTCCGCAGATAAAATAGGAATAACTTCGGCTTTAGCAACGGGGATAGCTTTTATACTCAATGCCTTGTGGTGGTTTTTAGTAAGTCTGCCGCTTCTTAAAAATTACAAGCAGCTCCATTACGTTGAAGTAGATAATGCTCCCGTGGCTAAAGCATTCCAACGACTTGGAAGAACATTCAGGGATATAAAAAAACATAAGGAAATATTTATGTTTTTGCTTGCCTTTTTCTTTTATATAGACGGTGTACATACAATTATAGGAATGGCTACATCATACGGAAAGGATGTTGGAATAAGCGATAATAATTTATTGTTGGCACTTCTTTTAACTCAGGTGGTCGCTTTTCCCTTTGCAATAATTTTCGGAAAGCTGTCTAAAAGGTACAAAACGACAGACTTAATAAGTACCTGCATCATAGGTTATTTTTTAATAACACTATTTGCGCTCCAGCTTGATAAAACCTGGGAGTTCTGGTTTTTGGCGGTCTGCGTAGCTGTTTTTCAGGGAGCTATTCAAGCTCTGTCCCGTTCATATTATGCAAAAATAATACCAAAGGAAAGCTCAAGCGAATACTTCGGCTTTTACGATATTTTCAGCAAAGGTGCTTCCTTTACCGGAACAACACTTATGGGAATTACGACACAAATTACGGGCAACTCAAAATTTGGTGTATTGACGATTTGTTTTATGTTTATAATAGGATATGTAGTATTTAAAAAGGCCGTAAAAATTAAGACTGTGTCATCCTGAGCGTAGCGAAGAAAGGAGAAAATTATGGCAATTGTGAATAATTTTATAGTTCCGCATCCTCCATTGATAATTCCGGAAATAGGAAGAGGAGAAGAAAGAAAAATACAGAAAACCATAGATGCATACCACAGTATTGCAAAACAAATATCTGAAATTAAGCCTGACACAATAATTATAACAACTCCCCATTCGATAATGTATTCAGACTATATACATATTTCACCGGGGAAGGGGGCAAAGGGCAGCTTCCGAGAATTTGGGCACCGTGATGTTGCAATGGAAGCAGAATATGATGTTGAGTTAATTGGTGATATTTTAAAGGAAGCAGAAAAAGAGGGAGTTTCTGCCGGAACTTTGGGTGAGAAAAACAGCTCACTTGACCACGGCGTTATGGTACCTCTTTATTTTGTTAACAAATACTACAATGATTATAAGTTAGTGCGCATATCCATTTCAGGACTGTCTTATTTGGAGCATTATAAATTTGGAAAATGCATAAAAAGGGCAGCCGAGACTGCGCGCAATAAAAAAATTGTGTTTATAGGAAGCGGGGATTTGTCCCATATGCTTAAAGAAACCGGTCCTTACGGTTTCAGAGAAGAAGGCCCCGTATTTGACAGGGAAGTAACCAAGGCAATGGAGACGGGAAACTTCTTGGAGTTTCTTAAATTTGACGAAGGTTTCTGTGAATCTGCTGCAGAGTGCGGACTCCGCTCCTTTATAATAATGGCAGGCGCATTGGACGGGAAAGAATTAAGCTCAAAGCTACTGTCTTATGAAGGCCCTTTCGGAGTAGGCTATGCAGTTGCAGAATTTAAGGTCTTAGGAGATAGTGAAGGGCGGCGGTTTGATGAAATATATGTAAACAGTGAAATGGACAGGATTGAATCATTAAAGCAAGAAGAAGATGAATATGTGAGGCTTGCACGCCAAACATTGGAAAGCTACGTTATTAACCGAAAAGTAATAAAAAAACCTGATAATTTGAGCCCTGAACTTATTAAAACCAAAGCCGGAGTATTTGTATCTTTGAAATTGGACGGCAGTCTGCGAGGCTGCATAGGAACCATTTCTCCCACAACCTCAAGCATAGCAGATGAAATCATCCGAAATGCAATAAGTGCAGGTGTGGAAGACCCAAGGTTTCCCCCTGTTTCCGAAGATGAACTTTCAAGACTTGAATACAGTGTTGATGTGCTTGGTGAAGCAGAAAAAATTGAATCAATAGATGGGCTCAATCCTGAAAGATACGGTGTCATAGTTACAAGGGGACATAGAAGGGGATTGCTTTTACCGAATTTGGAGGGAGTTGACACAGCTGAAGAACAAGTATCCATTGCTTTAAGAAAAGCCGATATTTCACCGTCAGAAAACTATCAGTTAGAAAGATTTGAGGTGGTAAGGCACAAATGAACAAAACAATTTGCAATATATGTCCGCATCACTGCAATTTAAAAGAAGGTCAAACAGGTTTATGCAAAGCAAGAAAAAATATTAACGGTGAAATTACCGCAATTAATTACGGTCAGTTAACGGCTGTTGCTCTTGACCCTATTGAAAAAAAGCCTTTGAACAGGTTTTATCCCAAAAGCTGTATTTTGTCGGTTGGAAGCTTCGGGTGCAATTTAAAATGTTCATTTTGTCAGAATCATCATATATCCATGGCATCTGAAAATGAAATGAGGATTCAATTTGTAAAACCTGAAGAATTGATAAATATAGCATTGGACTTAAAAGACAAAAGAAATATAGGCATAGCATATACCTACAACGAGCCCTTGGTTGGATATGAATATGTTAGAGACTGCGCCAAATTGGCACGGGATAAGGATTTAAAGAATGTGGTTGTAACAAACGGGTGTTTTTGCACGCAGCCAATGAAGGAATTATTGCCCTTTATTGATGCTTTAAACATTGACTTAAAAGGATTTACCCGTGAATTTTACAAGAAAATTGGCGGGGACTTAGACACTGTTAAAAGTTTTATTAAACTTGCTGCAGAATACTGCCATGTTGAAGTAACAACTCTTATAATCCCCGGCGAAAATGATACAGAAGATGAAATAAGGGAGCTTTCGGAATTTCTATTCTCAGTAGATCCTGAAATGCCTATTCATATATCAAGATTTTTTCCTTGCTATAAAATGCAGGATAAAAGACCAACAGATGTGAAAAAGGTTTATGAGCTTGCAAATATAGCGAGAGAAAAACTCAAATATGTATATGAAGGGAACTGCTAAAGATGCCCTAACCCTATTTTTCTAGTCTTTTTTTTGACTGCGTTCAATTTTTTATTGCTAAAATAGCCATATTTACATATAATTAAACAAGAATATATTTACTCAAGGTGTGTGAGATGAATTTTACGTCGGGATTTTTAAAGGGTTTGGCATTAGGTGTTGCGGCTATCGCCCCCGGAGTCAGCGGGGGAGCATTGGCTGTAATATTCGGTTTGTACGATAAAATAACATATTTTATTGCACATTTTACTAAGAATTTTAAAGAGAATGTACTGTACTTCATGCCTGTTGGCGTTGGGGGAGTTGTTGGTGTTTTAATTTTCAGCAGAATTATTGAATACCTGTTCCATTTTCACGAAGTCGAAGTAAAATATGCTTTCATAGGATTGATGTTTGGCACCATACCTTTGGTAGTGCAGGAAGCAAATAAAAAAGGTTATAAACAAAAATATTTAATACCTTTTATAATAACCCTAAGCATTACTTTAGCTGCTGCATATTTTGAAAACAATGCAGTAAATATTATAATAGACGCAGGCACCGCTCCGCTGAACCTGATAATATATGGCATCATAATCGGATTTGGAACAATTATACCCGGTGTCAGTTCATCAATATTACTTATGTATATGGGTGCTTATGAAATAGTAATAAGTGCAATTTCCAACATTCAAATATTTATGCTTTTTTTTCTCGGTGCAGGCTTTGTGTTTAGTATATTGTTATTTGCAAAAATAATATGCATGCTTTTTGAAAGGGCATACGGAATTACATACTATGCAATATTAGGTCTCGTTTTAGGCTCCGTTATTTCCATATTTCCCGGTTTTCATTTGAATTTGGATTATTTATTAAACGTGATAATACTGTTTGCATGCTGTTTATTATCATATTCATTGTCAACGATTAAAAAAGGGAAGGCTAAATGATGGTGAAAATTGTTACAAAAACTTATCATTGAAAAATAAACAATATTTGTGTACGAACTTGACTGAATAACAGCTTAGTGATACAATTAAAGAGTAATAAATGGGAGGTGAAAAAAGGGAGATTCAACAAAAAATAGTACTTAACAAAAAGTAGTACTCAACACAATTTTTTCTTTATTTTTATTTTTTACATATTATTTTATTATATTAAAGGAGGTTTGTTTTTATGGTTACTTTTTTGATTGGTATCATAATTCTTGTTGGTGGCGGATATCTTTACGGCAGTTATTGTGAAAAGGTTTTCGGGCCTGATGACAGAGAAACCCCGGCAATTACTAAGGCAGACGGAGTAGACTTCGTAGTAATGAAAAAATGGAAAAACTCCCTGATTAATTTACTTAACATAGCAGGAACAGGACCTGTATTGGGACCAATACAAGGTATTTTGTTCGGACCTGTGGCATTTATAACTATTCCGTTGGGCTGCGTTCTTGCAGGCTCAATGCATGATTATTTCTCAGGCATGATTTCTATGCGTAACGGCGGAGCACAAATGCCTAAATTAATTAAAAAGTTTTTAGGCGGAAAAGTATTTGGTTTTTACAATGTAGTTATCTGGATACTGATGCTTTTAGTTGGTGTAGTTTTCGTTTATACACCGGGAGACTTGATTGTAGCTGAACTGTTGAAACAAGAAGCTGTTGCTGCAAATCCAACAACTTGGATTGTTTATGCAGGCATTTTCCTATACTATATTGTTGCAACAATATTCCCTATAGATACTATAATAGGAAGGATTTATCCAGTATTCGGTGCATTCCTGATTATATCAGCAGTTGGTATTTTCTTCGGAATTTTATTCGGAGGCGGAGCATATTTACAGAACTTATCATTTGCCGGTATGTTTAGTCAGCATCCGAAAGGATTACCGTTTATACCTGTATTCTTTATAACGGTTGCCTGCGGTATACTGTCAGGATTCCATGCAACTCAGAACACCTTGATTGCAAGAACCGTTTCAAGTGAAAAAGAAGGAAAAATGACGTTCTACAATATGATGCTTGTTGAAGGCTTCATTGCAATGTGCTGGGCAGGCGGTGCAATGGTACTGTTCGGTAAGGGGACAGATATGGCTACCGGTGCTACATTGATGGTAGGACTTGTATCAAGAGACTTCTTAGGAAACATCGGAGCAATTTTTGCAATAATCGGTGTTATAGTTCTTCCTATAACTTCAGGAGACACAGCATTCAGAGGACTGAGATTAATGGTTGCAGAGCAGTTTAATATAGACCAGACCTCTACTCAAAAGAGAGTAAGCTTAAGTATTGCATTCTTCATACCTGCAGCTGTTATTCTTTATATTGCCAAAACAAATCCTGCAGGATTCTCAATATTATGGAGATACTTTGCATTTACAAATCAATTTGTTGCAACATTTGCATTGGCGACAATATCGATTTATCTGTATATAAACGGCAAGAATTACCTGGTATCATTGATTCCCGGAACATTCTATTTCTTCGTTACATTAAGCTTCATATTTAATGCACAAATCGGTTTCAACCTGCCATGGTCTATAGCATATATATTGGGAGCTTTATGCTGTGTAGGCTATGTATGGTTTGTAAGACAAAGAGCAACAGTTCAAAAAGATCAAATTGTTCAAAACGTATTATCATAGATGCCCTAACCCTATTTTTTCAAGCCAAAGCTAATTGCGGGTTATCATCTTTTAAAGTATATTTCAGGGCTGCCTCCGGCAGCCTTTTTTAGATTTTGAGCTCCTTTTCTGCCTAAGCAACAGAGGTATCCCCTATAGATTGCCCAAAACTGGTATATTTTGACTTATTGACGATTTTTGTCGAATGTGATAACATAAAACTCTAAACTAGATTTGTAGGTTTAGAATATTTCACTTCTTAGGAGGACACATGGCAACTTTTTTAATTGGAATTATTATTCTTATTGTCGGTGGTTATCTTTACGGTTTATACTGTGAAAAAGTCTTTGGTCCTGATGACAGAGAAACACCGGCTGTTACTAAAGCCGACGGAGTAGACTTCGTAGTAATGAAAAAATGGAAAAACTCCCTGATTAATTTACTAAACATAGCAGGGACTGGACCTGTATTGGGACCAATACAGGGTATCTTGTTTGGACCTGTGGCATTTATAACTATTCCGTTGGGATGCGTTCTTGCAGGGTCAATGCATGATTATTTCTCCGGCATGATATCCATGCGTAACGGAGGAGCACAAATGCCTAAATTGATTAAAAAGTATTTGGGCGGGAAAGTATTTGGTGTATACAATGTTATTATCTGGATACTTATGCTTTTGGTTGGTGTAGTTTTCGTTTATACACCGGGAGACTTGATTGTTTCTGAATTGATAAAACAGCAGCCTGTTGCTGCAAACCCGACAACTTGGATTGTTTATGCCGGCATTTTCTTATACTATATTGTTGCAACAATATTCCCGATAGATGCAATAATCGGCAGAATCTATCCTGTATTCGGTGCATTCCTGATTATATCAGCAGTTGGAATCTTCTTTGGAATTTTATTCGGAGGCGGACAATATCTGACTAACTTATCATTTAACGGAATGTTCAGTCAGCATCCGGGCGGACTGCCGTTTATCCCTGTATTCTTTATAACAGTTGCCTGCGGTATACTGTCAGGATTCCATGCAACTCAAAATACTTTGATTGCGAGAACTGTTTCAAGCGAGAAGGAAGGAAAAACCACATTCTTTAACATGATGCTTGTTGAAGGTTTTATAGCAATGTGCTGGGCAGGCGGAGCAATGGTATTGTTCGGTAAAGGAACAGATATGGCTACCGGCGCAACATTGATGGTAGGACTTGTATCAAGAGACTTTTTAGGAAACATCGGAGCAATCTTTGCTATAATCGGTGTTATAGTTCTTCCTATAACTTCAGGAGACACAGCATTCAGAGGACTGAGATTAATGGTTGCCGAGCAGTTTAATATAGACCAGACCTCTACTCAAAAGAGAGTAAGCTTAAGTATTGCATTCTTCATACCTGCAGCTGTTATTCTTTATATTGCTAAAACAAATCCTGCAGGATTCTCAATATTATGGAGATACTTTGCATTTACAAATCAATTTGTTGCAACATTTGCATTAGCAACAATATCAATTTATCTTTATATTAACGGCAAGAATTATCTTGTATCATTGATTCCCGGAACATTCTATTTCTTCGTAACATTAAGCTTTATATTGAACGCACAAATCGGTTTCAGATTACCGTGGAATGTATCATATATATTGGCAGCAGTATTATCTACGGCATATATATGGTTTGTAAGACAAAGAGCAACAACTCAAAAAGATCAAATCGTACAAAACGTATTATCATAAAGATGCCCTAACCCTGTTTTT
>DNNJ01000047.1 GCA_003487955.1 Clostridiales bacterium
TTCAATCGTTTCCACTGGCAGGTTCTCAAGCTTCTCCTCACGATTACCCTGCTTCTTGCGGCGACGATAGGTAATTTTTTCGATTGTTGGTTCGGCCTTAGATTTAACCTCCACTTCAGCTTCATTGAAAATGCTTAGCTACTGGGAGTCCGTCTCGGTCCACTGGAGCGCCCGAAACGTCTATGCTGGCTCAAGCGAAATTGTTCTTCGAACCAGATTACCTTTGCCGTAAGTTCAGCAATTTTCTGCTCCTGAAGAGCACACTTTTCTTGTAGTTCGGCGGCGATTTTTACTGCGTTTTCCATACTTAGCAGTAATGGTCTTGACCACACTGAGAGCAACAGGGTTGGGTCAAAACCGGGATGCACTTCTACAACGACCTGGCCAATACGGATGGTCACTGCAGCGCCCGTGTTGTTCCCCGAGTTTAGGGGGATCCATTCAGTCGGCTTACCGGACTCCCGATCTTTTCTCAGCCAGTATCTGAGCTGGTGGGGTTTTAGGTCTTGCTCCGCGCACCAGGCAGTTACACTCTGACCGCTGGCCTTGAATTCTGCCACTCTAGCGGACCAGATCTGATGTAGTTGTTGCTTGCTCATTGAAAACTCCTTCCCCATGGGACAATTTCTTAAATAAATTGTCCCATGGGGAAGAAGGTGGTGTCCAGGTGTGGAGTATTTGACGCTTACCATAGTAGGAATCGATTCATCCCATATCCTGATAGACTTCTTATCATAATTTTTGCACGTTAGCATCCCCAAAGAGTACCTTTGCTTGTTCAATAACCACTGCAGTTGGTTTGGGGTAATAAACCACTAAATTCTTTTTAGTTCTCGACCAACATACATAGAAAATTCTTTCAGTCCGCTGAAAAACTGATTCTTTATTTGGAGTTTTCTCAAAATAATATTTGAAATTGTATTTATTCCATCTTCCATTATCCATTACAACAAGCACATTATCAAATTCCGCACCTTTAATGCCGTGTTGTGTGGAATAAGGAGAAAAACTATTGTAGTAAGTGAAATATGAAATGATCTGAGCTGATGGCAGCGTTTTCAGCTTTTCGTAAACATCTTTGTACTTTTCTTTGTATTCATCGAATCTATCGCCTTTTCTAATGATACCCTCTTTATCAAATGCATTTATCATTTCTTCTATGGTAATCGTATTAACACTATCATTTAGCCTTGATAGCACGGTACTGATATACTGTTTTTCTGCATTGGTCTTAATTTTTCCCTGTATAGTGTCGATAACAAATGCATATTGCTTTTCTTTGAAATAATACAATACGCTACCTATTTTAAGCAGATGTTGCGCAAGGCGATCAGGCTCATTGCCAATTATTCTATCGTTATTTGGAAATGCCGCTAACAATTCAGCAAAGCCCAAACGAACAGCACTTAGTCTATGAGTTAGAAACAATACTTTAGTTTCTGCATAATTCTCAAAATCCCACTCGGCAGCATAACCACTTGATTGAAAAGTCGCGAAATTAAAATCGCTATTTGAATAAAGGAAAAAGACGGTGCCAGGTTTGTTGGCGATTGTGCCGTCTGGATTTTTCTTCGCCGGCTGTTGCTTAATATCAGAACGTATCCTGTTAAGCAGTTCGATAACTTTAACTGCGCAGCGGTAATTATCGTCCTTTATGATTTCGTGCACAGCGTTTGAATCGATATATGGCTGTATGTTGCCAATCCCCGTATCATAGATTGATTGCATCCTATCACCGAAAAAACCAATACAAAGTGAATTTTGAGCAGCAGCTTTTATATGTTCCAAGAATATCTCAATTACAGCTTTTTGAGTATCTTGATACTCATCTACAAAAATGTAATCATACTTATCACTTAATATTTTTGATAGTAGCGGATAGGTTGCAAACATATAATTTGCGACTTTCAGTAAATCATCGTGCGATATTATTCCGTGCTCCAAATCTCTATAATTTTGATACTGAACAGAAGTAAAACTGTCTTCGGTTATGGGATTCTCTCCCGAACAACTCAATCCTGCACCGGCTGTTGCTGTTCTTTCTGAAATTAACGCCAATACGGTTTGCTTTAGATTTTTTTGATAGTCCTTGATTTCGTCCCACAAAAAATCATGGATTGTAGAAACGTGTAGTTTAGAATACGGGGAACGCTCCTTAATCTCATTTGAAGCTACGTTAGTATAAGTTATGCAAGCTACACGGACTTTTGGATTTTTGCCAAAAACATGGTGCAATGTTTGCACCAATGTATAAGTTTTTCCGCTTCCAGCACCACCACTTAATAAAAAATTCTCTTTTTTATCTAAGCATAAGCCTATTTGTTCCATTATTGTGCCAGCCATTCTAACCCATCCTTTATGTATAGAGGTGTAGACCATTTCTTATTATTTTCGCCACCATATAAAAGTACATCTAATGCAAATGCAGTCTTGCTTTCAATGCACTCATCAGCGATTTTATAAAAATCATTACCAACACTTGTTAATTTAGCACGATTTTTCAGACTGCTAAAGCTATCCTTATTATCAATTACGAATTGCAAGTTATTGCATAAAAAAGCATCTTCAAAACTACAAGCTTGGTATCCATTCTCTTCTTTTTGAAACAGTAATCTTAATTGTCCTTCCGAACTAGAATCCCACCTTGAAGCAGTATCATCATATTTCAAAGTAATAGGGGCAGCATTCAAGGTGATAACGTCGTCCAGGTTGTTTTTCTGTGTGAAAAATTTGATTGAGGCATTTGATGTGGATGTTCCATCTGTGTATTTACATTTTTTCAGTTTGCCGTTTGCACTAGGTTTTGCACAATCAAGGTCTGTGACGATTAGCGTCTTAATCCCTAAAAATCCTAAGAATGTAGCAAAGATATGAGAATAAGCTCCAACCTCGACAACAGATATATTCTGTGACAAAAGTGGCTCGGTTCTTTGGGCTTCTAATTCTTTACTCTTTTCTTTGTTTTCAACTTCCGCAATTTTTATAGCTTTTTCATCATCTGCTTTTTTCATCATGGCAGAAAAAAGCATTCTTTCTGTATCTCCCTCAATCAATACTGCTTTATCTGCAAAAAATAGCTCTGCTCGATTAAGCGTAACGTATTGCTTAACGAATCTGTAAGCTCGCTCTTGTTCATTTTTTGTTGGATCATCTGGTGCGTTGACCATTTTCGAGTACAGATTTTTCAGGCTGCGAGATTTTACACTCACAGAACTTTCTCTATAAAAGTACTTAATATCTTGAAAATCACATTGAGAAACTATATGAGAAGAATGGGTGCTAATAATTGTCTGCAAAGAGAAGTCTTGCCCTAACTCCACACGATGTTCTTCCAATATTTTTTTGATATTTTTGATGAAAATATATTGCATTTGCGGATGAGTGTGCGCCTCTGGCTCTTCAATAAAAAGCAAATTGAGTGGTGTTGGATTTTCGTCAGGTTTATCCTTTTTCGCTAACTGGTTGAGCTTAATACGGATGGTAAATATAATAGCAAAAAGATTTAAGTATCCTAACCCATTGTAATCCTCCGGCAACAATGCGTCTTCATGCTTATATTTTACCGTAGTGTTATCTTGAAAAATTCTCTTTTCACTTAGAATGGAAAGAATGGCTAGTTCTGCCTCTTTCGGATTATATGACATTTCTGCTATTTCTTTTATGATAGGTGCAAATAGCTCCTGGTATATTCCAGATAAACTTTTGTCCGTTTCGCTTAACTGTTGTTGCAACTCTGGAAACTCAGCGTCTGATGTAATATTGGCAGCATAGTATCTTCCTGCTAAAGAAGACAGTGATTTACTTTTTCCTTGCTCATTATCTACATCACGTTTTGCACCATAGCTTGTAGTGAAATAATTGATTGCACAATTTCGCTTGTTATTAGTTTTGAGTTATCTTCATTTTCGTACTTGGATACGAATATCAAAAAACTTTTTCAAATTACTATTAAGATAGTACTCAAAATTACGGTTATCCCTATTGCTTTGTATTCGGTGTAACCGGCTACAAGTTTAAGATATTTCTCATATGTTAATACATATTCAAATAATACAACCAAGTGATTTTTAGTGCTATCCAAATCCATTAAGAGTTTGGAAGCAGTTCCGAGATTATCTGTTGCCATAAATTTTTGAGAGATTACATTGCAGAGCCAGGGGCGAGGAGTTCCACCAATCATATCCCGGATGTGTTTTGGGGTAGGTCTTGAACTTGCTCCAGGCTTGTCCCTCTTCATCATGAGGGAAAATCTTTTTCACATCCCCGCCTAAAGTCTCAATCTGCTCGTTCTCCAGCTCCTTCTCATCCAGGGAACGGATAAAGATCAGGTATGTAAGCTGTTCAATTACTGTTATAGGATTTGTAATGCCGCCGGCCCATATGTCAGTCCATATCTTGTCTATCTTATTGCGAACTTCTCCAGTCAACATCTCTGCATTACCCCCATTATAAACCTGTATTTAGAGTTATTGTTTTATTATACCATCTTATCTTTTAACAACGATCCGATTTCCTCCGAAAGTGCTATAAATCGAAAAAGTTCATTTGTTGATTCGGTGACTGCATCGGCGGATAGAATACGCCAATAATAATAAATGGGTTAGGAGCTACGTTATGGAACCGTTTGGTAGTGCCAAGGAAGAAATGTAGATCTTTTGTAACGAACGTACAAAAAAACTTCTCTCTGACCTTGGAGATCGCTACGCTCTCATCGCCATTTGCCTTTTTCAGACAATTATAGTACAACATCCCTATCTCCCAATCCTCAATCATCATTCTGGATTGCTTACCAGCGTCATCTACAAACGTATAAAAGAATTTATATGGCACTTTCGGTAGGATTTTAAATTCGGCTTCAATTTCTTCTGCACTCTGGAATAAATGCATCTGTTGTGACAGGCGCCGTAAACTCTCAAGTTTTTTCAGGTTCCAGTCTCGCTCGTCGGGTTCAATTACAAAATCAAGTACCTCCATAGGCTTAAACACCGCAAGAGAAATGCCATCCGATTTTGCTGAAATTATCAGTTCCTCTAAGTTCGTATAAATTTTTTTGTTTTTAAAGATTATCTTACGCCGTTCATCCCAATCTACTTTATTTGGCTTAGGTTCGACCACTATTGTAGACAAATCATAAGGGCGATACGTTTCAGGGCGAAAATCAGCGGGATTACGTTTCGCGTTGACTTGTATCCATGAATACTTTGGATATTTCTGTTCAAGTTCAAGTTTCCTGAACGGAATAGGATCCCTATATGTTAGGATAGTTG
>DNNJ01000169.1 GCA_003487955.1 Clostridiales bacterium
TCTTTACCTTTTGATAGGTCCTTAAATTGTACTATTCGCGGATCAGTACTCGAAGCGGCTACCGCCGTATAATCAATGTAATTACCCCCACCGGATAGGCGTTGTGTAGCAGGAGGAGTTCCTGCACCAAGGGGGGTTTTGTATACATTAATTGATGCCGAGGCTGCTGTAGACAATAAAGTCAACATCACTAATATAGTGAAAACAGATAGTGTCATTTGCCATACATACTTTCTATTATTTTTCAGTTCATTTCCCTCCTGTTATTCTCATAACTTGATTCGGGAAGACCCGTAATCAAAAATAACAGACTAAAATTAATTAAGAAATACATGATAAATTAATATATAAAGTTACTTGTTTTCAGGAAATTAAATAAAAAAAGAGAAGCGAGTTTAAAGCTTTATCAAGCTCTATTTTAGACATAATATATTATAACAGTATAAATTAATTTATTAATGCTTTTTACTGTTATAATCAAAAAAATAACGACTATGAGAAGGTTATATAATGTACAGATCTTGACAAACCTCTTTATTATTACGGAGTTAGGAGGTTACTAATGCGCTGACCTTTGAGTTGGGGCAACCGTAAGTAATTCCATTTCCAGCAAAAGTTGATAAAATATCCACAATTTACAAAATTTCATCAGTTTCAGGCATGTGGCAAACACTGTGCTCAATTATGGCTATGCTTTGTTCGAAGCTGAGTGTTTAAGAACCACATTGGCAGTAATTAGCCTTGTTGAAAGTGGAGCATTCTCAATATTTCTTATGTTTATTGGAAGAAACCAGGGTTTTCTAAAGGAACTTTACATTATATGAAACAAAATACCAAGTCGGATAAACCATTTACTCTTAATGCTCATGTTCTGGAAAGGGTGAATAAATGGGAGGTTCTGGTTTCAGGTCAAAAGCAAAAATGTGTATATTTACTGTAAAATGTAAAAATAGTAAAACGACATCAATAGAGTTTGTAAAAGAGCTGTAAATCTAATTAATTTTACATCTCTTAGTAGAATTCAGTGTTATGGTTCAATTACCTGAAATAATTGAGAAAAATAGGCAATGATCGAAAATTCGGCTACATCATTAATTTTTAGAGGGGGAAATTTACTTCTGATTAAACAATTGATGCTTAATATATTTGTTGAAAGTTTTTTCTAGAAAAATTCAAAAAACATATATAATACGCGTATTGTTTTGTAACTTATGAGTAAATATGATGAGGTTGTCAACTGTAGACTTATGACTTTGAAAAGGAAAGGGAGGGTAACAACTTATAAATCCAATTTGGATTCATCTCAAATTGAGCAAGCTAAACAAACAATGAGTGTCCAGCTGCCAACAGTAAAAAAAGAACTGTATGATTTACTCTCTGAAATAGAAACATTAATTTTAGATGATTTAAATCCTCTCGATGCTTTAGGACATAATACAACAAAGAATTTGCTTGTAGATCCAGAAACAAATAGAAAAGATAGCTTTGATAATAGCCAGTTAGAAGTCGAGATAGTTCAGAATGTAATTTTAAAAAATAAACAAGAAAATTATCGTAAAGTATCGACTTATGAAAATCTCAAGAAGTTTGATGATCTTCTTAAGGATTTCAGAGATAAACTGTATTATTATCTAATGTATAGTATTTATTCAGATGAAACGTTAAACTCAATTGAAAAAGAAATTCTTTTTGATACTATCCTCAACTTTCTGATTCTCAGAGGTGACGCATTCCCTTTTCATTACAAGAAAGTAGCTTTAGAGCTATTTTCGGACTCTAGAATCAAAAAAATGTTCGAGAAATTAGGGTTTACAATAGAAGAATACTTTGAAACTATTGAGGAAATTCAAAGACAAAATATTGCTTTCATTAAAGAGAGAGTAACTAAGCTTGACGAAGTACGAAAAGATTTTTTTGAGCGTTTTGATAAATATTTTAAAGAATTCGACGACCCTCAAAAGACAGTTGAAATGTGTAAAGCTCAAGTTGGTGAAGACTTATTAGATAAACGTTGCAGAGATTTTTTGAGTATTGGTCTCAAAGATAATTACAAAATAATTCCAAACGAAATAACAAATGAAAAAATTCTTGATCTATTGTCATTGGAATTTGGATGCAATGAACATTGGACATCCCCTTTAGATAAAAGCGATATTGAGCTTAAACCTCTTATACATATAGACAAAGAGTATTATTGCTTTTTAATTCCTCATCTTGTAAGAAATGTTATACCTATTATTGAATCAATATTTTCCGAAAAGTTTTCTGAAAAAGAGTTCAAGAAATATATTGAAATAAAAAGCGATTTCTTTGAACAAAAATCATTTGAACTGTTAAGGAATGTACTCCCAAAAGCTACAATTCAAGAGAATCTATATTATCCGATCAATGAAGAGGGAGAAGACAAATATCCTGAAATTGATGGTGTTGTTTCCTATAAAGATAGTTTGCTTCTTGTAGAAATTAAAGCAAAAAAAAGAAGAAGTATTGCCGGAAGGAAAGATATTTTAACAATATCTAAAGGTGACTTTAAGAAGAATATCAGTGAAGCTTTTGAGCAGTCAAAAAGAGCACTTGATTATGTTTTAAGTTCAGAAGAAGTTGGATTTTACAATAATAATCATACAGAAATAATGAAAATAAAAAAAGAGGATTATAAAAACATCTTTTTAGTTAATATTAGTTTGGAAGCATTTGAAGAGTATTCTACTGCCCTAAATAAAGTAAAGTTGTGGGATTCAAAATTGTTATGTGGTACCCATTATCCATTTGCTATAAGCATATATGATTTGATGGTTATAACTGATATCTTAGAGAATTCAGATGATTTTATAAAATATTTACAGGAAAGAATCAGTTTAAATAGAAAACAAGAAATTAGTTCGTTCGATGAGATTGATTACTTTGGGTATTTTCTAAAACATGGCACGCTTTCAAAAACGAGTGATCTCCCAAAATCAGAAGATACAATAATAGTAAACGGATATAGTTCAGATATTGAAAGATATTACTCTTTTCTCCAAGGTGAAATTGAATACGCGAAAAAACCGGTTAGAAATAAAACTCACACTGAAATTATACGTGAGAAACTAGAAAAAGGAAGTTTGAGTAAAAACAATCGTTGTTGGTGTGGATCAGGTAAAAAATATAAACATTGTTGTTGTAAGTAGCTTGTTTATTATAAATAATTTTGCCATATCACATCATTGAAGATTACTATACATATTTTTTGTTATTATATAATAGTATCAACAAATAATGTAAGTTTATTCATTTAAAGCATACAAAAAAGTCGACAATTATCTAAGTAAGACTATAAATTAAATGATTATTTTTAAGGGGAACTTTTGAAAAAGAGGTTGTGCATTATCCATACACTAGCGTTACGTTTTTTCAAGATACCTATATCCCCTTAACATAGTGCGATATATAGGATTCAAACCCACCAAATTTCCTTTCTCTCCCAATCCAAACAGTTCACTCAACAATATTTATATGTAGGAAGGATACAGTACAGCTTGTTTTTTCCAAACGTTTTATATTACTCATACGATTATTTAATATAGCATGACATGTAGAGACATGGCAATCATGCACTGAAACTTATAACCTGAGAACGGTTTCACAAATCAAAAAGAAGGTCCTTTTAATGAAATACTGGCAGCCGAAATACGAAACGATGAATCCCGAAGAAACGAAGAGATTGCAGCTAAAACGCCTTCAACAGAGCGTAAAGCTGGTCTATGACAATGTTCCTTTTTACAGGCAGAATTTCAAAGCAGCCGGAGTGACTCCTGATGATATCAAAACTCTTGAGGATGTCCGAAAATTGCCTTTTACCCGAAAAACCGACCTTCGGGACAACTATCCTTTCGGGCTTTTTGCTGTCAGAAAAGAAGACATAGTACGAATCCACGCCTCTTCAGGAACAAGCGGGAAGCCAACTGTAGTCGGGTACACCGCAAAAGATATCGAAACCTGGTCAGATATGAACGCCCGAAATCTTGTAATGATAGGGCTTTCCAAAGGCGATACCGTTCAGAACTCCATGAACTACGGGCTCTTTACAGGCGGCTTAGGTTTCCACTATGGCGTTGAGAAAATGGGTGCAATGGTTGTGCCGGCTGCAACTGGAAATACAGCCAGGCAGCTCGAGATGATGATCGACTTCGGGGTAACCGCAGTCCACTGCACTCCCTCCTATGCCTTTTACCTTGCTGAAACTGCCGAAGAACTGGATCTTGTGGACAAGCTCTCTTTAAAAGCCGCCATCTTCGGTGGAGAGCCCTGGTCGGAAAATACACGAAAGCAGCTTCAAAAGCGGCTTAACCTTAAAGCCTACGACTGCTACGGTCTTTCCGAGATGTTTGGGCCAGGCATCGGTTTTGAGTGCCAGGAGCAGGATGGCCTGCATATCTGGAGTGATAATTTCCTTGTCGAAGTCCTTGACGAAAATGGAGAACAGGTTTCCGAAGGTGAAAAAGGCGAACTTATCCTTACTTCCATCAACAAGGAAGGCTTCTGCAACATCAGATACCGCACAGGCGACATGACAAGGCTTCTCGAATCCGAATGCGACTGCGGCAGGACAACCACAAGGATTTCCCGCCTCATGGGCAGAGCAGATGACATGATGATCGTAAGAGGCATCAACGTTTTTCCCTCTCAGATCCAGGACGTCATCTCCCGAATCCCGCAGGTGGGCGAACACTTCCAGCTCATCCTCGACCGCAATAAACACATGCTCGATGAACTCACAATCGAAGTCGAACTTGAAAGTAACGCCTTTACCGGCGACCTGAAAGATCTCAAAGCCGTCCAGGAACATGTCCAGCACGAACTCAAAGCCGTCCTGAATATCCGCACAAACGTCGAGCTCCTTGAGAAAGGTAGCATTGAAAGAACCGGAGGAAAGGCAAAGAGAATTATCGACAGGCGCCAGCAGCTCTGAGCCCCATCCAGCTTAGAAATATTATTTGGCTCTGTAGAAATCCT
>DNNJ01000329.1 GCA_003487955.1 Clostridiales bacterium
GGGTCGTCGGACCGGCCCACCAGATAGTCCAGGGATACGTCGAAGTAATCGGCCAGGGCAACAGCAAGTTTAAACCAATGCACCCTCAGACCCGTTTCCTAATGTCCGAAACAGAGTTGAACGTATAAATATCCTGTTTTCGGGCTCTGTTTATTTTGCTGTTAAGATGCCTATGCCTCTTTACTCAATTCAAATTCATTTTAGCATAACTAATTATTCCCATAAACATTTTAGGGAGGGATTTATTCATAAACTTGCACAGCTCAATTCAATAAAATTTAGGCATCGCTTTTTAAGATGGGAATATGAGGAATGTGCTATAATTTCCATATAAATTAAATAATTTGTTAGGTAAATGCAGCAAATGTCTATAATACGAAGTAATTTATGGATCATAGTATCTACAGATTTAATTACTTCTCTTGCGTGATGTTGTGCGATTGCGATATTTAATTTAAAGGGAGTATATATGAAATACCTACTTTTTGATACCAATATATACATCAACATGGTCGTCAACAGGAGGAACAACATATCTTCAAAATTAATAACCGACTTTGCGGCACTGGTTGCTGTTGGCGGTATAGAGATAATGCTTCCAGATATAGTTCAATATGAGACGTACAAACATCTTGAAGAAGAAGTGGAAGCTATCGGCATACTACTCAATAAACAAATTTCTAATATTAAAAATCTATATTGGTTAACAGGTTTCCAAGCCGACGAGATAGATGCTGAAAGTTATAAGAATAGAGCTAAAAAGCCATTGTGCGAACTATTAGACATTTTCGATCAACAAAAGTCTAATTATGTAACGGAGGTTAGGAGAAGTATCAACAGCATTTTTGAAAGTGAACACACAAAACTAATTGCAACCGATGAAGAATTAATGCAAAAAGTTATGAAAAGGAGAATCTTTAAAAAAGCACCTATGCATAAAGAAAATAAAGAATCTTTTGCAGACGCTTTAATTACTGAGGTACTTATTAATGCTAAAAAATATATTCAATTAAATGACAATGATGTGATTTATTTTATAACTGAGAATTATACGGATTTTTCTTTGAACAAAACTCAAAAGGAATTCTTTCACCCACATATAGAAGCTGATCTGAAAGCAGCAGGAATATTTGAACATGTCAAACTTATAAATAGTTTTTCGAAATTAGTTGCGCTTGAACTACAGGAAGAAATTAAAGCAGCAAATATGGAATTAGTTTTCAGAGAAGCTTCTTTAGAGTATTTTGATATTGATGCAGAGTCTAGGGAAATGGCTGGATTGCCATCTTTATCTGGATTTCAGGACTATATGGAAGAATACGTTGCTGAACATGATGAAACCCGCCTTATTGTGGAGGTGTTTGAAAGCATTAATAAAGAAATAAGAAAAATTGAGGAAATGTACACGGCATATGATCGTTTATTAAGTGCTGTTGATTTTGATGCAGTTGAACCGGCAAAATTGGAACAATTGCAAGAAAGGTTAAATGGTGTCCTGTCTTCTGAAAATTTAAAGAACAATATCTTATTTTTAATGGAAGAGACGGAGGAAGAATATTTAGACTTACCGGACTGTTTATATGTGGGTGCAGATGTTGATATTCCTACCCCGAAACATAATGTTTTATGTTTACACTGGAGTGATTTTGAACTTGATCCTGAAAGTGGAGAAACTCATACAGTGTATTTACAGTTAAAAAGGGATGCTGAAATCATTGCAGAATCCTATATTGAAATTACTTACGGGTATATGAACTTCAATGAAGATGGCAATGCAACAGATGGATGTGAATCAGATATAAAAGTAAATTTAAATAGTATTATTGAAGCTTTAAATAACTTACATGAGGAGTATCAGGACTTTACTAGTAGACATGAGCGTGTGCTGGGAACAATCCAAAGTATAAATTCTTAATTAACGAAAAATTGTGAAGAGACTTGGGGAACCCTCAACACGGCTTGGTTTGAGACATAGGAATGAGCTTGTTGGCCAGCGAAAAAAACGAATGGGTCCTGAGCTCATCCTAGATCTGGGTGCAATCATGTGCAATAGATAATATTAAGAAAACTCCAACAACTCAAATTATTTAGCCAACCTTAAATCACCGGGGGGCTATTTTAGCCGCCGGTGATTTTGTAATCTGCACTAAATTTTTTGGAGGTGTTTTTAATCGAAAGTAATTTAACTTTTATCCCTAAAATTTACGACTCTTGACACTACCGTATACCAGCTGTATAATCTAACCAGCTGAAAAACCTTTAGAAAGAAGGACTAGTAATGACTAGACGAGAAATAGTTGCAGTATCCTTTGTAGTTACTCTACTTATAAGCAACATATTGGCTTCTAAACTCTTTTCCATTGGGGCAATTGTTTTACCTGCCGCAGTGATTATCTATCCTTTCTGTTTTATGACTGGCGATGTGTTAACGGAAGTGTGGGGTTACCGTTATGCTAAGAAAGTAATATATACTGGGTTTGCTGCTAACCTGGTGCTGATTATATTCACTTATCTGGGTGGACTTTTGCCTCCGGCTGCTTCATGGAAAAATCAGGCAGCCTATATGGCTATATTTGGAATGGTTCCTAGAATTGCTATTGCCAGCTTTATAGCATACTTATTTGGAGAATTATTAAACAGTTGGTCGCTGGAAAAAATTAAATCCTGGACTGGCGCTAAACTGTTGTTTGTAAGAACTATCGGCTCATCTGTTGTAGGACAGATTTTTGATACAGGCATTTTTATAACAATTGCGTTTTACGGATTGGTTTCTCATAAGGTTTTAATAATAATGCTGATAAGCCAATATTTGGTCAAGATCAGTATTGAAGCGATAGTTGGAACACCTTTAGCATATTTATTAGTATCTTGGGCCAAAAGAGATGACGAAGTAAAAATTGGTTTTATTGGAAGTGAAAAGGTATGCGAATAATCATCCTTTCTTGTTCTAATCTGAAAATATCTTTCTCCACTCCAAGACCAGCGTTAGAAGTTTATGACGGACCTTACTTTAAAACAATAAGAAAACTGAAAAGAGAAGGTCGATTTCCTGATAATGTGACAGTTTTAATAATTTCTGCTGAGTATGGCCTACTAAGACTAGAAGATAAAATAAAAATTTATGATCGCAGAATTGACAGGCAAAGGGCTGAAGAGCTTAATAAACCAGTAATAAACAAACTATTACGTATTATTAAAAAGAACCCATGTGAAGAATTAATTATCAACTTGGGGTCTGACTATTATCCAATAGTTGAGGGGATAGAACAAAAACTACAAGGATATTGTAAAGTAAAATTTTTTAGTGGAACAATTATACAACGCCGGCAGCACCTTAAGGAGTATTTATTAAATGCCTAATGAAGACTGCAGGAAAATAAAGTATTTTATGCCCGAATGGGATGATCGTTATGATCTGGAATTTGACTTTATTAATGATAAATTTTCTAGCAAACATGAGATTAATACTAACAACGACGTTTATGCCCACCATATGCTTAAACAGCCCCCCTATGATGGAATTCTATACAGCCTGGGTAACATTTTTTCGGTTATAAACAATTCTTCGAATATGGGTGATATTACTGCTAGAGGATATTCAAATATTCGTGATTATTATCTTATGGATAAGGTTGAAGTAAAACTAGAAATATTCGGAGATTGTGGGGCTTTTAACTATGTAAATCAAAGTAATCCGCCTGAGAAATTTACGCCGGATAATATAGCTTATCTTTATCAAAAATTAGGGTTTGATTATGGGATTTCGGTTGACCATTTGGTTGTTGAGTCAATCATTGAAAAGAAAGATGGAGAAAGAAAAAAACGATTGCTGAGCCTGTATGAAAAAAGACGCAGGATGAAATTATCCATAGATAACGCGGAAAAATTTTTAAGGATTTGTAAAGAAAGGCACTATAAATTTATTCCTGTAGGATCTGCCCAGGGTTATTCACCGATAACATACAGAAACTCAATAGCTAAGTTGATTGAAATGGGCTACGATTATATTGCTTTGGGTGGACTTGTTAGAAGAAACACAAAATCTATTATGGAAATTCTCAAAGTAGTCAGCCCGATACTTAAAGGGCGGAGATTACATTTACTAGGTGTTATAAGGCCAGATTGTATGAAAGAGTGGAGAAAATTAGGGGTAACCAGTGTTGACAGTGCTTCATTTTTTAGAAAAGCATGGTTAAGATCAGGTCAAAACTATATTTCTCCAGATGGATCAACTTGGTATGCTGCTTTAAGGGTACCGATAATTAATGAATCACGGATGTCAGTAAATGGTTGTGAAAAAAACATCGCGAAATTGGAATCAGATTGTTTAAGGGCATTAAGGGATTATGATAAAGATAAATTGGATTTGGAAACTACTTTAGACACATTAATTAGTTATGATTCTTTATTTTTGAGAAATGGTTCAGATGGATCTAACCTTCGAGATAGTTATAGAATGACGCTACAGGATAAACCGTGGAAAAGCTGTAGATGCCCAATATGTAGGCAAATAGGGATAGAGGTTATTATTTTCAGAAGAACTAATCGCAACAAAAGGCGCGGCCTTCATAACACCTGGGTATTTTATAATTCCCTCAATGTTTAAGGGATATAATAGTCTTTGCCACTAGGGTGGGGAGTGTAAATCCTTCTGTGTAAATGGGATAATTGACCATATATTTGGTAATACTAAAAATACTCTTCTTCATGTGGAGGATAGGGCTCCGGTGGAGACCGACCCGAGCGCTACATGAAGGTCTGCTTATACGGATGAGGGCAGTTGCTGATGCTGTCCTTTTTTTATTTAACATCCGGTAAGGCAGACTAAAAGCGTTAAACTCCGGGAGAGCGTATGGGCAACTGTGTAAATGGGAATAATGTCCAACAATAAACAGTGAGGAGATGTTAACCATGACACAGTTGACCATACGCTCTCCTAGGGTGCAGTAGGTGCGCTAGGTAAATATCTTTCTCCCACGCCTGCTGGCCTGGGGCAGAAATGCCTGAAGTCACATGCAGAACATGTATCTTCATCATCACAGCAAGATCTCCATGCTTGCATAATATTTCCAACTCGTGCCTCTTCAATAATGTTTTCTTCAGCATTACGAACCACATTATCAAATGCCTCTAATGCTCTCTGTGTACTCTCAGGAGTGATAGGTATTACTCGGATCGCGCGCTTAAGCCGGAATTTAAGAGATAATTGATTGGTATCATTACCCGGCCTCCACATTCTTATGATTTGTTCATCATTGGAACCTGGCTCCGGTAATATATCAGTTGTGTTCATTGAAATACCACTTCTAAGATTCTCCATCTCTCTGTTACCGGGTGTTAATTCATTAATATATATAAGGATACCAGCAGCTACCGGTAATGAATCTGGCTGTCTACTTCTGAGCCAAGCGTAAGTTTGAACCTGCCATTCACCTTGTTCCCAATATCCTTCTGATATCAGCGGACGTTGGGCACCTTTATAGTCGACTATTACCTCATAGTTGCCCCTCAAGTTATGGCATATGTTTGCGATACATTCACGAATATAATTTATTTCCTCAACCTGACCAAGTGTGACATTTGTAAGAACATCAATGACCCCATGTACTTCGTAGTTAGAGCACCGTAATAATACTTGTTCAGCTTGTACTTGTCTTGTTCCTATAACTTTTTTTTCAGTTAGTTGAATTAGGGGAAATAAATGTGGCCCGAGTTCATTTATTGCTACTGACAGCCGTTGATATCCAGAGTTGCGAGCATCAGTGCTTCGTGCCTGTTTTCCCTGTTGCCGTAAGGATATCTCAACAATATCGGCAAATCGTCCTATATCATTTTCTGCCCAATCTGGAACTGGGCCTCTCCACTCTCGTTGAGTACATGGCCAGGGAAGTGGGTAAGTATCTTGGTGTTCATTCCAAAAGTGAAAAGCGAGTTCGAGCGTACCATGAAGAAATTCTCCAAACCACTGTTGAACGGGACGAGATGGTGGCAATGAACTTCCATTCTCATAGCGATACCGAAGCGGACAACGAAGATATGATAGCAAATCGCCAGTAAGTGAATAACTGGGTACAATATGATCTGGACGCTTAATTTCTAAATCCATAGATACTACTGTCCTCCCTTTAATCTTCTGATCTTTGAAATCATATTAATAATAATGGGGCATCGACCCGGACAGGGGTGCCTCTTCCAGTAACTGATTGGCGCCATGGCCATGTCCTATCCCGGTTCCAACCCAGTGCCATATTGGGTATAGCCCCAGTTAGCTTTGAACCGCGTCCATATGTAAGACATTTTTCATCTCCTACCAGTAATAAAACAGACTGCGGTCGACTATAAGCAACGTAATAAAGTCGTATAAGATCATCAAAGGAGCGGTCTATTGAGGTTCTGCCATTTCTTAATGGACCTCCTAAGTGCGGTTCAATGTCATCTTCCATGATCACATTACTTGATGGATTCCTTGGAAATCTTAGGAATGCTTGTGCAGCATAATTACCTGAAAATCGAGAACCAACATCAACTATAGTCATCGGGAACTCTAAACCTTTTGCTTGATGTATTGTCATAAATTGGAGCCAACTACGGGGGACGCTGGGCATAATATCTTCATCAACCTCTACCTCATCTTCTGCTATTGGCAGTAATGCATCCCGAATAAAACTCGCACGGCTTGGTTCACGATGTATATCAGCCTTGTAAAGCTGCATTCCATACGGGGAAGCCATCCCCGCGCTTGAAATACTCCGAGTGATTGCCTCAAGCCAGACCTGGTGCTCTGGATTGTTTTGAAAAGCAGGCATCCATGTTATCAATTTATAAACTAGCTCTAGAACTGGCCAATCCGAAGGGAATCTCGTGTTTTGACCTTGTGATGCTCTTTGCCATTCGTTTACAAAAGTATGAAGTCCTCCAGGTAAAGGGTTTTGATTTATAAAAGTTAAGGCTGTGTTTCTCCATATACTTAGAAAATAACGTGCTTCATTGGTAGGCTGGACTTGATTAGTTCTTTCACCATTCGGATCAATACACAATATAAGAAGCCCCAGGAGTTGTTGAACGCTTTCTATTGTTCGCAAGGACATACCTCGAGGATTAAAAATCCTTAAACCACACGAAGACATAGCATTTCTCAAGTACCATGGAAATCTTGTTTGAGCGTTTTTACTATATCGGTCGTATGTAATTTCATCAATACTATGAGCTAAAAAAACGAAATCACCCAAATCTCCCTCTTCGGTAAGAGTAATCTCGTATTCAGCGTTACGGTCTTGGACAATCATACTCCTATTAGTGAGAAGTGTCTGTAAACAATTTGCTAATGCATCCGCTAAAGCATCTTTACCATCCCGAAACAAACCAAGAATAGGCATTCCAAGTGCTCCCCTAACGGAAACAACATCTGGCTTTGAAGGTAAAATGCGTGCTCCAGCAAAATGAGAATCTCCACTAATATGGGTATTATAAAACTGGACAATTTCGCTGGATGAACGATAATTACTGACCATATCTATTCGCCTAGTAGACATACCTGTTGCAGATAAGCACCTAGATTCAAATTGCGTAAACAATTCGACAGAACCGCCTCTAAAGCGATACATTGATTGATCATCATCACCAACTATAGTTACTGTAGGTGACGCAGACGCAGTTGATATAATCCCATAATAAATGGCTTCTTGGAGTGGATTAGTATCTTGATATTCATCAATTAATAAAGCGCTAATGCCATTAGCCCACCCTTCCAAAGTACCGGTGTGTAGGCGGTTCAATAATTCTAGTTCTAGAGTTGCAAAATCGAACAGGTTTAGCTGATGAAGTTCATTTAAATATTCGTTAAGCATATCTACCATGCGTTGTTGAACGATACTAGATTGACCATAACTATTCAAATTAACCCGATCCTGTATTAATCTATCACATAAGGTTTTAGCAACCGTAAGGGCCTCGCCTTGATTGCGAGGCGGTTGACCATCAAACGTATATCGGGAAAACAGACCATTCAACTCATTTTTGTTGGCATAATAAATCGGACTAAATGATGAACGCTTTAAAATGAGTTTTGAGCCATATCCCTCAAGCACAACTGGAGCGATTTTACCTGGAAGTTTATTTTCTGTCAGGGCTTGTTGTGCAATACTATCTAATGTATCAATACGACATCTGTTTAGGTCGATTCTGCTTATCTCATCTCTAAGATCCGGATTATTTTGAAGTGAATTAAGTAATATGATCCCCCAATCGAGCCAACGAGTTCTTAATTCTTTAGCTGCTTTTCTAGTAAATGTTGTTATTAGAATTGCTTCTGGAAGAATATCATCAACTAGAACATGACGTAATGCTCTTAAAATAAGTATAGCTGTTTTACCCGATCCTGGACCCGCTACAATCATTAAGACGTCATTGCTGTTATGATTCACTACTTCGCGCTGAGCATCGTTTGAATCCAAATCATAATTCAACACTTGGCATACAAGACTTCTGAAGGAGTCAATACTAATCATGGTAGGTGCCCTCCCAGATTCTCAATTAGATAAATTCACATTCATTTTTATCTTAGAAGTATAAATAAACCCGGCTTTTCCCTGATAAGTATAATGTCCCTCCGAAGAGTGACATAATATTAGACGTTTCTGTAGACAGTCTCAATACAGTGCTGCCCTATTGATTAATTATCTGCCGTATTTCATCAAGCTTTTTTTGGCTCTCCTGATAACGAGTATATAAGTGCCATACCAGTTCATTTATTTCTTCAATGAGTTCGGCTTGCTCACTAGGACTAACTGCAACCATTTTCTTGAGTCTATTTGATATCATCCTTTTTGTTCCCAAAGAACTCTTTTCACCAGCTCCATAAACAGCCCAATAAACTTCCCAGTAATCATACTGGGGAAAGGCATCACAAATTTTCGTTATTTGCATTCCTTCTCTTGCAAACTGAATAATCTGCTTTTTGTCTCTGTCATCCATTTAAATCCCTCCAGTTTATCTTTCGACACTATGTCTCAATATAATTTCCTTTTTATTCATTATCTCCTTACAAAAATCCAAAGACATTAAACTGTCTCAATAATTCATATTTGGTGTGGAAATATGATGCACCGTCTGCTTCAATAATTTGGAAGCTGAATACCTCGAATATTTCTAAATGTATCAACAGCAAATTTATCAGTCATACCAGAAATATAAGTCGTTATACTCATAATTGCATCATAAGGCTGCCCCTCATAATCAAATTTATACTCTTCAGGAATAAGCTGTAAAATCTTCTTGCTACTTTCTTTTTTATTTTCTTTTAATGCAAAGAGAAAAGTATCAAGCAATCCCGGCAAAACTTCAAACCCTGCAGCTTCGATTTGTAGCACTGGCCTATGTGAATAAAGTTTTGATACTGATATTTCATTGATCTGCTGTCAAGATATTGGGTTTCTGCAAGAAACGTTATTGATAAAAGAGGTTTAATTATGAGTCTCAGACTAAAAACCGAACGGCAGAAATTAAAAGTTACAGCTACGTATGTTGCTTCAATGGTTGGTTTATCAAAATCCGGCTACATAAACATTGAGGCTGGCAGACGCAAGCCTTCAATTACCGTAGCTTTTAAAACTTGAACGCTTCTTCAACGTCCCGGCCAGCGAACTGCTGGCTGAAACGGAAAATATATATGAAAGAAGGTAATTCCATGAATGATACTCCTAAAAAAACTGATCAAAA
>DNNJ01000166.1:0-3290 GCA_003487955.1 Clostridiales bacterium
GAAAGTAATCATTAAAATCCACATTCGGATATCTGAAATCATTTGTCCCGGTACTGTTCTGGTAACCTTCAATATCGGCTGAGGAGTACAACGGGACTAAATTATCTCTCTGACGGGCCTGATTATAGAGGAGAGCATACTCATAAGCGTCAAGATACTCAGGTGTGCGGGTAACCTGACCGTAACCGTACTCTACACCAATTTTGATGATTTGTTTCAACTTTTCACCTTTTTTGGTGGTAATTAGCAGAACACCGTTTGCAGCACGTGCTCCGTACATAATTTTAGCGGTCGCATCTTTTAATATTTCAATACTTTCAATTTCTTCTGGTAAGAGATTATCAATTGGACGCTCCATGCCATCTACGATAGTTATGATTGGATTACTTCCTCCGCGTTGATTTCCTCTGACAGACAGACTTGAGGGATTGCTTGCAAGACCTCCGGCATTCATGGATACATTTAGACCTGATAATTTACCTTGAAGCATATTGGATAGTAAAATATCAGGGTATGAATGAAGCGTTTCCCCTTTAATAACACCAACGGCACCAATCGTATTTCTTTTTGTTTCACTGATTCCGGCAGGAAACAAAATATCGTCTTTTTCTCCTTGATAAAAAGGTATTTTTTTCAAAGTGATAGATTCCGGTATCGAATTATCCTGAATTGAAATAATTTTTCTTTCATATCCCAACGTTTCAATAAATAATGAGGAATTGTTCTTCGCGTTTATCTCAAACTTGCCATCATTTGCAGTATAAGCAATTATAGTTTCTTTAGCATCTGTAATAACTACATTTTGTAAAGGTTTTCCTCCTTCGTCAACAATCACCGAACGCACTGTTACATTCTCGGGTTTATTGGTTTTAGCATTCTCCTGAGAATAAACAGTCAGGCATAAAGAGAGTAAAGACCAAAAAAAGGAGAAAACAAGATATTTATAGATCTGATTTTTTTTCATATAAATAACAAATTTATTCAATAAGCTTTGTTTCAAAGATGTAAATAATATCAGTCGCAATAAATAATTTATTCTACAAGATTTTATTTACAACTTTTATTATAATTTACCAACCCGGGTTTTGTTTTAATTTTGAGAATCTAAAGACTTCGTCCTTCCCGATTGGATACCAGTAATGCTCTGTTTGAAAAACTCTTACGGTGGTTTCGGTGGTAAGATCTTTCAGCTTATACTTAAATATATTTCCAGGTAATACATTATCAGTAAATGCACTGTTCTTTTTGTATTTGCCAACGGCAGTTGCAGTCACTTGAACCCCTTTTAGTGGATATGGATCACCCGAGGGATTGAAAATGTCTTTGGCGATCATCCACCGACGTATATCAAACCAGCGATGATTTTCAAACATCAGCTCCACAGCCCTTTCGTTTCTTATTCGTTCACGAAATATTTCTTTACTTGTGGTATATTCGTTTCTGACCGGACTCATGCCTACACGTTCACGAACCATGTTTATTGCATCGACTGCTGACCAGGGATAACCATTTTTTTCAGTGGGCCCGTACGCTTCATTCATTGCTTCAGCATAGTCTAGCCACACCTGTGTTGTACGGATAATTATACAATTATAAAAATAATCTCCATAACCTGCGTCACCACCCGGCAGACGGGTATGTACACTGGAAGGCCATTGCCATTTTTTCACTGAATAACCAGTAAGGTTTGCCGCTATAGGCTCTTGGGCAGGAGTGACATCACGCCCACCCTCCCAGGTACACAGGTAATTTATATTATTTTGTATGGAACCAAAAGCTTCTCCCGGTAAAATAATAGTCATTCCCAATCGAGGATCCCGGTTTTGAAAAGGATTTATCTGGTCAAATTCAGGGTCATCTGTTTCCCATACATTTCCGACCAATTTAACAGGATAACCATTAATAGTTTCATACTTGTCTATCATGTTTTGTGTAGGATCAACATGAGATACACCCTTATTTCCTTTTCGGTTTGAGAATTCTATATTCTGCCATAATGTTGCCAAATCAGCCCCTCCGGAATTACGATTTTGTCCGGTAGAATTAATGTAGAAGAGCGATTCAGCGCTCACAAAATTTGGTGAATGATAAAAAATATGTTGGTATTCAGCACCTGGCATCATTTTGTGCTTTGGTACTACCGTATTAATATATTCAAGGGTTTGTTTTGCATATTCAGCTGCCTTTTTGCAATATTCAATATCATAACCGTTGTTTTCTATTCTGTCAATAGGATTACGCATCAAAGGGCTTGCTGCATAAAGTTGCATCATTGATCTTAAAGCATAGGCTGAAGCTTTATTCACACGCCCTGTTTCTGCCGCGGGCCATTCATCCGGTAAAAGTTGAATGGCTTCATCAAGTTGTTCAATGGCCCAATCAGACGATTGCTGATAAGTTAAGCGTTCTTCATCAAATTCATAATCTGCAGGAAAAACTTTATCCATTAAGGGCATCCCCCCCACTCGCCTGATCACTTCGAAATAAAACCATGCTCTAAAAAAATAAGCTTGCCCCAAAAGGCCTCTCCTTTCTTCTTCAATCAATGAGCCCATTAATGGAGTCTTTTCGATAACCCTGTTTGCTATTCGTAGACCATAGAAAGCGTTGGGTATCACGTTTCCTTTATTATTCCCTACATTTTCAGTACCCCAACCCACTTCGGTAGCAGTAGCCGCACCAAACCATGTCCCAGCATTTACGGTACCTTTCATTGACCCTTGAGGACGGGGATTGACAGCTTCATCTCCTATTTGACTGATATGATCATTCCCGATTCCCATTGCATCTGATTTCGAAAAGTCTTTGATACAATCATATGCCTGATCCAGATATCCTCTCACTGTTGAAAAATTATTGAATACATCAGTATCACTTAACCCAAGATCAGGAGCTTTATCAAGATACTTCTCACAAGAAGTAATAAAAGTGATCATTAGTATTATAAACGTTAATCTTTTTTTCCTCATAGTATATATTTTTTAATTAGTCAAAATGATAATCTAACGCCCAAATTATATCTCTTAATAATTGGATATACAAAAGCACCACTTTGTTCAGGATCTATATTCTTGAAATAGTTGGTAAATGTAATTAAGTTGTTTCCGCTGGCATATACTTGTAATTTACTAATTCCCAAGTCTTTAATCAATTTATTTGAAATATGGTAATTTAATTCCAGGTTTTTGAGTCTTAAATAAGAGGCATCCTGGAATAAGTATGTGGTATTGGCGCGCATGCTGTAACCGCGGTGATCGGAATGCAAAACTGGTTTTGTAGCAATGTCAGCG